>NZ_JBRBCA010000005.1:0-199854 GCF_053479475.1 Corynebacterium sp. 22-2729 | reverse complement strand
CCCTGCTCGAAACACTCCACTAACTGCTCGCGCTGATATTCACTTAGCGAACTTCGTGCTCTCAATGAAAACTACTCCCCACTAGTCGGTAACTGATTTCTCAGTCCAACTAATGGGGAGCAGTTCAAGTGCGGGAGGGGGTCTAGCGCTACAGCCGCCTAAGCAGCCGTAGCTGCCATAGCAGGCTGAGCTCTCAGAGCTGCAGGGACTAGCGAGCCTTCTCGATGATCTCGGTCAGGCGGAAGTGCTTGTCCTTGGACAGCGGGCGGGTCTCCTCGATGCGAACGCGGTCGCCTACGCCGGCGGTCTCGTTCTCATCGTGGACCTTCACGCGGGAGTTACGGCGCATGATCTTGCCGTACAGTGCGTGCTGCTTGCGGTCCTCAAGCTCGACCACAATGGTCTTGTTCATCTTGGTGGAAACAACGTATCCGGAGCGGACCTTGCGGGCGCCCTTCTCGTTCTCCACAGCTGCGTTGTCATTCACGGTTGCCTCACTCATGCTGCGTCACCACCTGGGTTGGTAGACAGCCCGAGCTCGCGCTCGCGCAGGACGGTGTAGATGCGGGCGATGTCGCGCTTGACAACACCCAGACGACGGTTGTTGGTCAGCTGGCCGGTCGCAGCCTGGAAGCGAAGGTTGAACAGTTCTTCCTTCGCCTCGCGCAGGCGGGTGGTCAGCTCTTCGTTGTTGAGCTCGCGGAGCTCATGTGCCGGAGTTCCGGTAGCCATTAGAACTGATCCTCCTTCTTCACGATGCGAACCTTGCAGGGCAGCTTGTTACCAGCGCGGCGCAGGGCCTCCAGAGCAACCTCTTCATTCGGGTAAGAGGCCTCGAAGAGGATACGACCCGGCTTGATGTTGGCAACCCACTTCTCCACAGGACCCTTACCGGAACCCATACGCACGCCGAGCGGCTTCTGGGTCAGCGGACGGTCCGGGAAGATGTTGATCCACACCTTGCCGCCACGCTTCATGTGGCGGTTAATGGCGATACGAGCGGACTCGATCTGACGGTTGGTGATGTAGGTCGGCTCCAGGGCCTGCAGGCCGTAGTCGCCGAACGTTACGCGGTTGCCGCCCTTGGACACGCCACGACGGGTCGGGCGGTGCTGGCGACGGTACTTAACGCGCTTCGGGATAAGCATGTGTCTTAGCCCTCCTGCTTCTGCTCAGCGCGCTGGCGACGTGCGCCACCGCGACGTGGACGCTCACGACGACCGCGAGACGGGCGCTCGTCGCGTGCATTCATCAGGCTCTCGCGACGGCCACCGACAACGTCACCCTTGTAGATCCACACCTTGACGCCAATGCGTCCGAAAGTGGTGTGAGCCTCGTAGGTGCCGTAGTCGATCTCAGCGCGGAGGGTGTGCAGCGGAACGCGACCCTCGTGGTAGCGCTCGGTGCGACCCATCTCCGCGCCACCCAGGCGACCGGAGCAAACAACCTTGATGCCCTTGACCTGCGGCTGACGCATAGCGCCCTGGATTGCCTTGCGCATTGCACGACGGAAGGCAACGCGGTTGGTCAGCTGCTCAGCGATGGACTGTGCCACCAGCTGTGCATTGGCATCGATGTTCTTGACTTCGAGGATGTTCAGCTGAACCTGCTTGCCGGTGAGCTTCTCCAGCTGGCCGCGGATGCGGTCAGCCTCGGAGCCACGACGGCCGATCACAATGCCCGGACGGGCAGTGTGGATGTCAACGCGAACCCGGTCGTGGGTGCGCTCGATGACAACGTCGGCGATGCCGGCGCGGTCAAGACCCTCGGACAGGAAGTCGCGGATCTTGATGTCCTCAGCGAGGTAGTCAGCGTACTGCTTGTCGGCGTACCAGCGGGAGCGCCACTCGGAAGTGATACCCAGCCGGAGGCCGTGGGGGTGGATTTTCTGGCCCACTACTGAGCACTTCCCTTCTGGCTCTCGACGACCACAGTGATGTGGCTGGTGCGCTTGCGGACGTGGAAAGCACGACCCTGGGCGCGGGGACGGAAACGGCGCATGGTCGGACCCTCATCGGCGTAAGCCTCAGAGATGACCAGCGTCTGCGGATCCAAGCCGAAGTTGTTCTCGGCGTTGGCGGCGGCCGAAGCAACGACCTTCGCGACCGGCTCGGAAGCGGCCTGCGGAGCGTACTTCAGGATCGCCAGGGCGTCCTCGACGGACTTGCCACGGATCGTGTCGATCACGCGGCGAGCCTTCATCGGAGTGACGCGGACGAAACGCGCGGTTGCGCGTGCGGTGGTTACGGTGTCAGACATAATTATCGACGACCCTTCTTGTCGTCCTTGACGTGACCCTTGAAGGTCTTCGTAGGAGCGAACTCACCTAGCTTGTGACCGACCATGGAATCATCGATGAACACCGGCACGTGCTTGCGACCGTCGTGGACGGCGAAAGTGTGGCCAATGAAATCGGGAAGAATGGTCGAGCGACGGGACCACGTCTTGATGACGTTCTTGTTGCCCTTTTCGTTCTGAGCGTCCACCTTCGCAAGGAGGTGTTCGTCGACGAATGGGCCCTTCTTCAGGCTGCGTGGCATTCTCTACTACCTCCTCTTAGCGCTTCTTGTTCTTGTTGGAGCGACGACGGCGAACGATCATCCGGTCGCTTGGACGGTTCGGCTTGCGGGTGCGTCCCTCAGGCTGACCCCAAGGAGACACAGGGTGACGACCACCGGAGGTCTTACCCTCACCACCACCGTGCGGGTGGTCAACCGGGTTCATCACAACACCGCGGACGGTCGGGCGAACGCCCTTCCAGCGCATACGGCCAGCCTTGCCCCAGCGGATGTTGATCTGCTCCTGGTTGCCGACCTCACCGATGGTTGCGCGGCAACGGATGTCAACGCGACGGATCTCGGTGGACGGCATACGCAGAATTGCGTACTTGCCTTCCTTACCCAGCAGCTGGATGGAGGCACCAGCGGAACGAGCCATCTTGGCGCCGCCGCCCGGCTTCAGCTCCACAGCGTGGATGGTGGTACCGGTCGGGATGTTACGCAGCGGCAGGTTATTGCCAACCTTGATGTCAGCGTTCGGGCCGGACTCCAGCAGAGCGCCCTGCTTCAGACCACGCGGAGCGATGATGTAACGCTTCTCGCCATCGCGGTAGTGCAGCAGCGCAATGTTAGCGGTGCGGTTCGGGTCGTACTCGATGTGAGCGACCTTGGCAATCACGCCGTCCTTGTCGTTACGACGGAAGTCGATAACGCGGTAGCGGCGCTTGTGGCCACCACCCTTGTGACGGGTAGTGATGTGGCCGTGAACGTTACGGCCACCGGTCTTCGACAGCGGGCGCAGCAGAGACTTCTCGGGAGTTGAACGGGTAATTTCCGCGAACTCGGAGACAGAACTCTGGCGGCGACCCGGCGTAGTCGGCTTGTACTTACGAATAGCCATACTCTTGCTTCCTCTTTACCTTTCGGTATCCGGCCGCCCTTAGGCGGTCGCTCCACCGAAGATGTCGATCGGATCGCTGCCGGCGACCAGGGTCACCATGGCGCGCTTGGTTGCCTTGCGCTGGCCGTAGCCGGTGCGGGTGCGCTTACGCTTGCCCTCACGGTTAACGGTGTTAACGCTGGCGACCTTCACACCAAAAATCTGCTCGACGGCAATCTTGATTTGGGTCTTGTTAGAGCTGGGGTTAACCAGGAACGTGTAAACGTTCTGCTCCATCAGGCCGTAGGACTTCTCAGACACGACCGGAGCGATGATGATATCGCGAGGATCAGCTACAGTGCTCACTTTGCCTCCTCCTTGGTCTTATCTGCGGCGTTGATGAAGGCGTTCAGTGCCTCCACGGAGAACACAACATCGTCTGCGTTCAAAACGTCGTAGGTGTTCAGCTGGTCGTTAACCAGGGTGTGCACCTGCGGCAGGTTGTTTACGGACTTCCATGCGGTGACGTCTTCGCGGGTCAGAACGACCAGCACGGACTTACGATCCGTCAGACGCTCGATGAAAGTGCGAGCAGCCTTGGTGGACGGGGTCTGGCCTGGAACCAGCTCCTCAACCACGTGGATGCGGTTGTGGCGCACGCGATCGGTGAGGGCGCCACGCAGAGCGGCAGCCTTCATCTTCTTCGGGGTGCGCTGGGAGTAATCGCGCGGCTGCGGGCCGTGGACCGTGCCACCACCGGTGAAGTGGGGAGCGCGGATGGAGCCCTGACGTGCGCGACCGGTGCCCTTCTGGCGGAACGGCTTACGGCCACCGCCGGAAACCTGGCCACGAGTCTTCGTAGCGTGGGTACCCTGACGCTTTGCTGCGAGCTGAGCGGTAACGACCTGGTGCATCAGTGCGACGCTTGCCTCTGCATCAAAGATGGATGCGGGCAGCTCGACCGTGCCGTTGGTCTTACCGTCAGCGGTGTGGACATCAAGCTTTAGATTGCTCATGCGTGTGCACCGCCCTTCACTGCGGTCTTGACAACGACGAGGCCGCCGTTGACACCCGGAACTGCACCCTTGATCAGGAGCAGGTTGGACTCTGCGTCGACCTTGGCAACCTTCAGGTTCTGCTGGGTAACGCGGTCGTTACCCATGCGGCCTGCCATGCGCTTGCCCTTGAACACGCGGCCTGGGGTGGCAGCCTGTCCGATGGAGCCCACGCGGCGGTGTGCAGCCTGGTTACCGTGAGCAGCACCCTGGCCAGCGAAGCCGTGGCGCTTCATGCCGCCAGCGTAGCCCTTGCCCTTGGTGGTGCCCGTCACGTCGACGAACTTGACATCGTTGAAGATGTCGACGGTGACGTCCTGGCCTACCTCGTAGCTGGATGCGTCTGCAACGCGGATCTCAGCGACGTGGCGGCGCGGAGTCACGCCAGCCTTCTTGAAGTGACCAGCGGCCGGCTTGTTTACCTTGCGCGGGTCGATCTCGCCGAAGGCGATCTGTACGGCTTCGTAGCCGTCGGTTTCCTTGGTACGCACCTGGGTTACGACACAAGGCCCAGCCTCGACGACGGTAACCGGTACAACACGGTTTTCTTCGTCGAAGATCTGGGTCATGCCGAGCTTCTTGCCCAGGATGCCCTTGATCTCAATATCACTCATAGTTTCTCTTCCGCTGCCGTTTCAGTAGTTCAGACTCGTTTGCCGCTTACTGAATGTTGACGTCGACGCTGGCCGGAAGATCGATGCGCATGAGAGCGTCAACGGTCTTCGGGGTTGGGTCGAGAATGTCGATCAGACGCTTGTGCGTACGCATCTCGAAGTGCTCGCGCGAGTCCTTGTACTTGTGCGGAGAACGGATGACGCAGTACACGTTCTTTTCAGTTGGCAGTGGCACTGGGCCGACAACACGAGCGCCGGTACGGGTTACCGTCTCGACGATCTTCTTGGCAGAAGCGTCGATAGCCTCGTGATCGTAGGCCTTGAGCCTAATGCGGATCTTCTGTCCCGCCACGCTTGTCCTCTTCCTTCAAAGCGCTCTTGCTGTATTCACAGCAGAAAAGCACGCTTCTTATCTGTCTTAGTCTTAACGCTGTCCGGCCTAGGGGCCTGGTCCAGTCGCCAGTGTCGCTTGTGTCTTACATTTACTTGTTTGTGCCATCGACGGAATGCGGGTCATTTTGGTTTTAATGAACACACGCCATCAGCACTTGGATTATCAAGTGATGTAACAACACCCGGTTCCCGCCCCTTACTCGCTCCACGATCAGTCTGGTTCAACCGAGACCTTTTATAAATCTTATATATGGAGCAAAGCTTGGAAACGCGTTCCGCGCCTTGTCGGAAGGATTGTCCTTCGCTTACTGCCGCTGTTCATTTACCATGCCCCATCCTCCGGCACCCGCGGTCGGGCGTGTCGCCCTTCCACTTTTTAAGTACCGCACAGCAAAGTAGCCCCACTGCGATCCTTTCGGATCACTGTCGCGAGGTTCTTCACCGACGATGGATCATGCTCACTTCACCATCGACACCTTCTTGGCCGCGATGCTGGACACTCTGCGTATCCAACTAGCCTCATGTGCCGTGTTAAAGCAACGTCAAGTATTCAACCACACCGGGCGCGCCGAAACCAAATCCCTTTCCCCTTTTCTTTATGACGCCCCCACTCACCAACCGCCTTACACTCCACAGAAGGGTTGAGCACTACAATCACCGTGTAGCGGATTCTAAAGTTGAATGGCACCGAGGTGGCGTCACCCGAAGAAGGAACACCCATGAGCGACTACCGAAGCAACCCCGAGTATCTGCGCCAACGGCGCGCACTAGTTCGGAAGCACCACCCCGACGCGGGAGGAAGCGACGCAGAACTCATCGAGGCACTGCGAGTATTAGACGACGCCTGGGATCGGCGCGCGCGACTACGCCGACAAGTGCAAGAACACCGACCTAGCTTCATTTCTGAGCAGACAGCAGACCAGGCTTTGGACGCCGCTGAGCAAGCCGTTGGCGTGGCCGAGAATCTTGCACGCAGCGCCGGAAGGTTCGCCGGCAATGTCCGCCGTACCCTCTTCCACAAACTGCCCCAGGAGTTTCGGCGCGGCTATCAGGAGGGAGACAACGAGTGACCGCCCGTTACCAGCAGATCGCCCACGAGCTGCGTGAGGACATCCGTAGCGAGCGTTTCGCGGTCGGGGAACCACTACCGAGTGAGAAGCAGCTCTCGGAGCGCTTTCACGTAGCCCCCGGAACTATGCGCCAGGCTCTTAACGTGCTGGTGGACGACGGAACCCTTAGTTCCAAACGCGGTGCCCGCAAAGTCGTCATGCGGATGCCCGCTCGCTTTCCGGAGATCTCCAAGTTCCGAAGTTTCGCACAATGGGCCTATGGACGCGGACGAACCCCTGGTGGGCATGTCATCAAACAAGAATGGGTCGAACAAACTGAGCAAGACTCACAGCTGCTGCGAATCCCCGACGGCCAGCAGGTACTCACGGTTCTACGCGTCCGCACTATTGACGGTGCACCTATCATGCTGGAACGCACACGCTACCCCGCTTGGGTGGGCACGAAGGTCGCAGCTATGGATCCAACGTGTCCCTCTGTCACTAACGAACTAGCGGCGCGTCACAATATCCACTTCTTCGCCGCAGACAATGTCTTCTCGGCCTCTAAAGCTGGAGCCGTTGATGCCCAGTGGTTGCCGCTGGCTGCCGGTGACCCAGTTCTGGTACACCGTCGTTTGTCACGCGATGCGAAAGGCTCGCCGTTGGAAATGAGTGAGGATCGCTATCTTGCCGACGCCCTTAGTATCGCCGTTCCGACGTCTGGCAAGAACAACGTTCTCAGTTGGACTACGTTGAATCAATTCCCCTGGGAATAGGTTGCACGGATACATTCCTGAATACAAAAACGCCCCGGGCTCTTTAAAGAATCCGGGGCATTTTCCGTTTAGCGCCGTAGCGCTAAGCGGAGATCAGCGTGAAGTAGTGATTACTACTTGGTGATCTTGGTAACGCGACCAGCGCCAACGGTGCGGCCACCCTCACGGATAGCGAAGCGCAGACCCTCGTCCATTGCGACCGGCTGGATCAGGGTGACGGACATGTCAACGTTGTCGCCCGGCATAACCATCTCGGTGCCCTCCGGCAGCTTAACAACACCGGTAACGTCGGTGGTGCGGAAGTAGAACTGCGGACGGTAGTTGTCGAAGAACGGGGTGTGGCGGCCGCCCTCGTCCTTGGACAGAACGTAAACGGAGCCCTCGAACTCGGTGTGCGGGGTGTATGCGCCCGGCTTAGCAACGATCTGGCCACGCTCAACGTCCTCGCGCTTCAGACCACGCAGCAGCAGTGCAGCGTTGTCGCCAGCCTCTGCGGTGTCCAGCAGCTTGTTGAACATCTCGATGGAGGTAACGGTGGTCTTCTGGGCCTTCTCGCGGATACCCAGAATCTCGACCTCGTCGTTCAGGTTCAGGATGCCACGCTCAACACGGCCGGTAACAACGGTACCGCGACCGGTAATGGTGAAGATGTCCTCAACCGGCATCAGGAACGGCTTGTCGGTCTCGCGCTCCGGATCCGGGATGGAGTCGTCACAAGCCTGCATCAGCTCGAGGATCTGCTTGCCCCACTTCTCGTCGCCCTCCAGGGCCTTCAGTGCGGAGATGTGAACAACCGGAGCTTCCTCGTCGAACTCCTGCTCGGCCAGCAGCTCGCGAACCTCCATCTCGACGAGCTCCAGCAGCTCCTCATCGTCAACCATGTCGCACTTGTTCAGTGCAACCAGGATGTAAGGAACGCCAACCTGGCGAGCCAGCAGAACGTGCTCGCGGGTCTGCGGCATCGGGCCATCGGTTGCAGCAACAACCAGGATAGCGCCGTCCATCTGAGCAGCACCGGTGATCATGTTCTTGATGTAGTCGGCGTGACCCGGAGCGTCAACGTGAGCGTAGTGGCGCTTCTCGGTCTCGTACTCAACGTGGGAGATGTTGATCGTGATGCCACGCTCCTTCTCCTCCGGCGCCTTATCGATGGCGTCGAAAGCGAAGGACTTGTTGGCCTCGGGGAATGCGTCAGCCAGAACCTTGGTGATCGCGGCAGTGGTGGTGGTCTTGCCGTGGTCGACGTGACCAATGGTGCCGATGTTTACGTGCGGCTTGGAACGCTCGAACTTAGCCTTCGCCACTTTGTGTCCTCCTGGACTGCTCGGTGGCTACGACTCTCGCAGCCACATTAACTTTTATTCCCAACCAGCTGCTTCCCCGCAGTTTGCGGATTGCTCACTGGCTAGTTTTCTTACTTCTTGCCGAATTTCAGATTATCCGTGTAACGAACATCTTCGCCTCGACTTTGTGTTTCGAGGCCAGTCGCGCTACACGCGAACTGGGTAACGGCCAGCACACCGCATCCTACGTCACTGTACCCCATCTAGAAAAATTAGCCTCTGTAAGCAAAGCCAAAACCCCACATAAATTAGGGTAAGCCCTTAGAGACAACTATTTCTAGCCGTCTTAGCTAGTTATCTATTTGGTTACTTTTTGACGCAGGCCTGCGCCGTGCTGACCCCTACCCCGCAAGGCCCCTCACCCCGTGAACCCTCTTGTCAGCCCCGTTACGACGGAGCCTTGGGCGTCACAAAGATGAAGGAAGCCTTAGCTAGAGAGGGGCGGAAACGACCCCAGTATTAGGCCTGGCCTCCGGTGCGCTCCGCGATGATGTCGGAAGCAACGTTGGTCGGAACCTCACCGTAGGAGTCGAAGATCATCGAGAAGTTTGCACGACCGGCGGTGCGGGAACGCAGGTCACCGATGTAGCCGAACATCTCAGACAGCGGCACCTTAGCCTTGACAACCTTGGCGCCAGCACGGTCGTCCATGGAGGAAACCTGGCCACGGCGGGAGTTGATGTCGCCGATGACGTCGCCCATGTACTCCTCAGGGGTGATGACCTCAACAGCCATCAGCGGCTCCAGCAGAACCGGCTTTGCCTTGGCAACTGCTTCCTTCAGAGCCTGAGAACCGGCCAGCTTGAAGGCCATCTCAGAGGAGTCGACCTCGTGGTAAGCACCATCCAGCAGGGTGGCCTTGATGTTTACCAGCGGGAAGCCGGCCAGGTAGCCGTACTGCATAGCGTCCTGGATACCAGCGTCGACAGACGGGATGTACTCCTTCGGCACGCGACCACCGGTGACCTCATTGATAAATACGTAGTTCTCCTCGGAGCCCTCTTCTGGCTCGTAAGGCTCGAGCGCGATGATGACGCGCGCGAACTGACCGGAACCACCAGTCTGCTTCTTGTGGGTGTACTCCAGCTTCTCGACCGGCTTGCGGATGGTCTCGCGGTAAGCAACCTGCGGGTTACCGATGTTTGCTTCGACCTTGAACTCACGCTTCATGCGGTCGACCATCACGTCCAGGTGGAGCTCGCCCATGCCGCCCAACACCGTCTGGCCGGTCTCTTCGTCCAGCTTCACGGTGAAGGTTGGGTCCTCTTCGGCCAGCTTCTGGATAGCGGTACCCAGCTTCTCCTGGTCGGACTTGGTCTTTGGCTCGATGGCCACCTCGATAACCGGATCCGGGAAGTCCATGGACTCCAGGATGACCGGATCCTGAGCGTCACACAGGGTGTCACCGGTGGTGGTGTCCTTCAGGCCGATGAAGGCGTAGATGTGACCAGCGGATGCACGATCCACCGGCTGCTCCTTGTTGGAGTGCATCTGGAACAGCTTGCCGATGCGCTCCTTCTTCTCCTTGGTGGAGTTCATGACCTGACCACCAGTTTCGACAGAGCCGGAGTACACGCGAACGTAGGTCAGCTTGCCGAAGAACGGGTGAACGGCAACCTTGAACGCCAGAGCGGAGAACGGCTCGTCCTTGGACGGCTTGCGCAGAACCTCAACCTCGGGGTCCTTAGCGTCGTGGCCCTTAATGGAGCCAACGTCCATCGGGTTCGGCAGGAAGTCGATCACAGCGTCCAGCATCGGCTGGATGCCCTTGTTCTTGTAGGCGGAGCCACAGTAGACCGGGTAGACCTCAGAGCTGATGGTCAGCTTACGGATCTGTGCCTTCAGCTCGTCGACGGTGATTTCCTCACCGGCGAAGTAACGCTCCATCAGCTCTTCGTCGGACTCAGCAATGGTCTCGACGAGCTTTTCGCGGTACTCCTCAGCCTTTTCCTTCAGATCCTCCGGGATCTCCTCGTAGGTCGCCTCGGCACCGATCTCGACCTTGCCGCGCCAGGTCACGGCGCGCATGTTCAGCAGGTCGACGATGCCGTCGAAGTCATCCTCAGCGCCGATCGGCAAAGCCATCACCAGCGGCTTTGCGCCCAGGCGGTCGACGATGGTCTGCACGGTGTAGTAAAAGTCCGCACCCAGCTTGTCCATCTTGTTGACGAAGCAGATACGCGGAACGTCGTACTTGGTTGCCTGGCGCCAGACCTGCTCGGACTGCGGCTCCACGCCTTCCTTGGCGTCGAACACAGCAACCGCACCGTCGAGGACACGGAGGGAACGCTCCACCTCAATGGTGAAGTCCACGTGACCTGGGGTGTCGATGATGTTGATCTGGTTGTCTTTCCAGAAACAGGTGGTAGCGGCGGACGTAATGGTAATACCGCGCTCCTTCTCCTGGTCCATCCAGTCCATCGTGGAGGCGCCATCGTGGGTCTCACCGACCTTACGGTTGATGCCGGTGTAGAAAAGGATGCGCTCCGTGGTGGTCGTCTTACCAGCATCGATGTGCGCCATGATGCCGATGTTGCGGACCTTTTTCAGGTCGGTCAACGCTTCAAGTGCCACTGGGTTACCCCGCTCATTTCGTTGTTGAGCGACTTTGCTGGAACTTCCATGTTGTTCACATTGTTGTTCAGTAGTGCTTCTAAAAGCCCCGAAAGCCGCAGGCGATTACGTACTCGTTCTATTGTGCCAGCTTTACGCTGTCACGTCTCGTTGAGGGTCTGCTGTTTTCTAGTGTTTTCTCGTGTCTACTAGTTAGCGCCCTCACGCGCTTAATAGCACGATAGCCCCACTACCCCTATATGAAGTTGAGGGTTGTGAGGCTATAAAACCACTGTTACCAGCGGTAGTGGGCGAAGGCGCGGTTGGCCTCTGCCATCTTGTGAGTGTCTTCACGACGCTTCACGGATGCACCCAGACCGTTCGATGCGTCCAGGATCTCGTTGGCAAGACGCTCGGTCATGGTGTTCTCACGACGCTGGCGGGTGAAGGTCACCAGCCAACGCAGTGCGAGGGTGGTGGAACGGCCGGGGCGAACCTCAACCGGAACCTGGTAGGTAGCGCCACCAACACGGCGGGAACGAACCTCAAGAGCCGGCTTAACGTTGTCGAGAGCCTTCTTCAGGGTGAGGATCGGATCGGTGCCGGTCTTCTCGCGGCACTGCTCCAGAGCGCCGTAAACGATGCGCTCTGCGGTGGACTTCTTACCGTCAAGGAGAACCTTGTTAACCAGCTGGGAGACGAGAACGTCGCCGTAAACTGGATCCTTGACTAGCTGTCGGGAAGGTGCTGGACCCTTACGTGGCATTGTTTACTTCTCCTTCTTAGCGCCGTAGCGGGAACGTGCCTGCTTGCGGTCCTTAACACCCTGGGTGTCGAGGGAACCACGCACGATCTTGTAACGAACACCCGGGAGGTCCTTCACACGACCACCGCGGACGAGCACCATGGAGTGCTCCTGCAGGTTGTGACCCTCACCTGGAATGTAGGCGGAAACCTCGATACCGGAGGTCAGGCGAACACGAGCGACCTTACGCAGTGCGGAGTTCGGCTTCTTCGGGGTAGTGGTGTACACACGGGTGCACACACCGCGGCGCTGCGGGGAGCCCTTCAGCGCAGCAGTGGCAACCTTCGTGCTCTTATCGTGACGGCCCTTGCGGACCAGCTGCTGAATAGTTGGCATAGATGAACTTTCTTTCGGTTCTTTCGGCGCAGTATCGCAACACGGCCACCGAAGTGGTGACTGCCCTGCGGGTTGAGCATTTGTAGCTTTGGGGATCCCAAAGGATGCGCACACACGAAAAATAAGGGGCTCTTCCTTACGGGGCCTCTTCCGTGGTGTATCACCCCACGCAATAACGTGGAGATCCCTGCATCGCACTCCAGCTGCACAACCGGCCTAGACGTTAGCCCGGCATAAACCTCGGCTAACCTGTGGCCACCACTGCACCAGCGGAGACAATACAATCTACGGGGAAGAAGTTTAGTGCACCTTGTGCCAGCTACCAAATCCCATTTTCTTAAACGCACTGGCCTACAATCATCGCGATGTTTCCTTACCCGTTCGACCTTGCATCCATCGGCGAGGGGCTACCCGCCGCCGAGCTGCTCCCCCGAATCCCCCAACGCGGCCCTTTGGTGGTGGAAGCACCGCCGGGAACTGGTAAGACAACCCTAGTCCCTCCAGCACTCTCCAATATTTTGCAGAGCTCAGCGCAAGTAGCCACTCCGCAGAAAGTACTCGTCACCGCGCCTCGTCGCGTAGCCGTCCGCGCGGCTGCCCGGCGCCTTTCGCAATTGGACGGCACCCGCGTCGGTGACCGGGTCGGTTATAGCATCCGCGGCGAACATCACCCAGGAACTCTCGTGGACTTCGTCACCCCGGGTGTGCTCCTCAATCGCCTGCTTGCAGACCCCGCCTTAGAGGGCGTGGGTGCGATCCTCATCGACGAAGTCCACGAGCGCCAATTGGACTCCGACCTTGTGTTGGCCATGTGCCAGGAAGTCGCCATGCTGCGTGAAGGCGACCCCACCGAGGAGCTCTACCTGTGCGCCATGTCCGCCACTGTCGACACGCAGAAGCTCGCGGAGTACATGGGTGCGCAGGTTGTATCCACTCCAGCAGTCACCCACCCCCTCGAGATTTCTTATCACCCTCACCCCGAACGTGCACAGGGCTCACCCGCTTTCTATCGCCATGTTGCCAAACTCGCACAACAGGCTACCGACAACCAGCGCGAGTCTGGTCACGCGGATCACCGCACACTCGTTTTCGTCCCCGGACGTAAAGAAATCGACTGGGTCTGTACCCACCTCCCCGACGCTGCCCCGCTGCATGGCAGCTTGACGTCCCAGGAACAAGACGCAGCACTGACCGGAGACTCCCCCATCGTGGTCGCGACCTCCATCGCCGAATCTTCCCTGACTGTTCCCGGTGTCCACGCGGTCATCGACGCAGGCCTTTCTCGCACACCCCGCCGCGACCAAGCACGCGGGATGTCCGGGCTTGTCACTACCTCCACTTCCAGAGCTAGCGCCGATCAACGTGCTGGTCGCGCAGGGCGTCTTGGCCCAGGCCAGGTCTACCGTACTTACTCTGCCGCTGACTACTCCCACTTTGCACCCGACATCACCCCGGAGATCCTCTCCTCGGATCTTGTCGCCGCTGCTCTCACGCTCGCCGCATGGGGTTCCCCCGATATCTCTCTTCTCGACGCCCCGCCGGCCGCAACTCTCACCGATGCCCACCAGGAACTGCACTATCTGGGTGCCCTGGACTCAAAGGGTTCCATTACCGAGTTAGGCCAGAAGCTTGCGCGCATTCCCGCCGACCCACGCCTCGGAGCAGCCCTGCTGGCGCACGGCTCAGGCGCAGCCAAAGTTGTCGCGGCGCTGGCTACCGGTTTGCAAGGGGATCTGGCCGAAGCAAAGCCACCAGCTTCCGAGGTCCGTCGCTTCGCCCGGATGGTGAATGACCATGGCCCGGCTACTCCGGGCGACATCGTGGCCTCTGCCTATCCCGACCGTGTGGCCAAACTCGTGGGCACAGACGCCGACCAGGCAGTGTATCTGCTGGCCTCCGGCACCCGTGCCATACTGGCCCCTGAGTTGCGCCGCACACTCAGTGGCTCCGAATGGCTGGCAGTGGCAGAAGTGCAATTAGGACGTACTCCCCTGATCCGTGCCGCAGCAAGCCTGCAGCAGCCAAGCTCATCGCAGATCCGGGAAGACGTCACCGCACACATAACTGAAGGCAAGCTCCGGGCCCGGCGCACCCGCCACCTCGGAGCCATCGAGCTTTCCAGTACGCCAGTTTCGGTCAGCGAACTCAGCGAGGCAGATAGGCACCAGGCCGTCGCAGCCTTAGCAGCCGAGGGACTTGGGTGGCTACAGATGACGGAGGGGGCGTCAATAGTAAAAGAGAGAGTCGACTACCTGCGTCAGCAACTGGGGGAACCCTGGCCGGATCTTGCTGCAGGCGATTACACGCCAGAGGCCGAGCGAGTGGTCGCGGGCGAAAGAATCGCCGATATCGACGCCTACCAGGCGATCATGCGCCAACTCCCGTGGCCCGAGGCAGGGCGAATGGATGAACTGGTGCCGCAACGGCTGGAAGTGCCCAGTGGGTCTGCACCGAAGATTGGATACGAGACCGGACGACCGATCGTGCGCGTCAAGCTGCAGGAGTGCTTTGGACTGGCGGAATCCCCCACTATTGCAGGTAAAAAAGTTCTGTTCCACCTGCTTTCGCCAGCGGGGCGCGAACTAGCTGTCACCGATGATCTTAAAAGCTTCTGGGACGGCCCTTACCAGGGCGTGCGCAAAGACATGCGGGGGCGCTATCCGAAGCACCCATGGCCCGAGGATCCATGGTCGGCGACAGCAACGAAGAAGACGAAACGCGCCTTAGGGCACTAGGAAGTCAGCGCGGTGGCGCGAAATTAGCGACGCTTGCTACCGAAGGTCTTGGTGAAGTTCAGACCCCGGATCGGGGTGTGGATCGTCACGGATTGGCGACCGTCGGCGCGCTGGGTAATGCGCATTGGTCCGATACGGGTGGAGCCACCCACTCCGCCGGAAGAGGTATTCACCTTGAAGGGACCGAAATTTTTGGAATCGCGAAACATAAAGCCCATGCAGCACATGATAAGGCACCGCAAGAAAAAGCGGGTACTTCCCCTTGCGTTAGGGAAGCACCCGCTTTAAGCGAACTTGCTGGTTCGCGCTGGAGACTGAGTTACATCAGATCCATATCGTCCAGCGGCACGGCTGCGCCGGTAAACTCACCGTAAGTGTCGTCGGCGTAGAAACCATCGCCGAAGGAGGACGGCAGGGAGTAAGCCGCTGCGCGGGCCTCCTCGGTCGGCTCAACACTGATGTTGCGGTAGCGCGAAATACCCGTACCGGCCGGGATCAGCTTACCGATGATCACGTTTTCCTTCAGACCGATGAGCTTGTCCGAACGCTTGTTGATAGCAGCGTCGGTAAGCACGCGGGTGGTCTCCTGGAAGGAGGCCGCGGACAGCCAGGACTCGGTTGCCAGGGAGGCCTTGGTGATACCCATGATCTCCGCACGAACCTCTACCGGACGGCCGCCAGCCTTCACGGCTTCCTTGGACGCTGCCACTGCATCGGCGTGATCCACCAGGGAGCCCGGCAGGAACTCGGTCGAACCGGAGTCGATGACCGTCACGCGGCGCAGCATCTGGCGCACGATGATCTCGATGTGCTTATCGTGAATAGCCACACCCTGATCGCGGTAGACCTTCTGCACCTCGTTGATGAGGTGCTGCTGCACGCCACGGCGACCGAGCACACGCAGAACCTCGTGCGGATCCGCAGCGCCCTTCAGCAGCTGCTGCCCCATCTTCACGTGGTCGCCATCGCGGATCGGGCGCTCTGCACCACCGTTATTCAGCGTTGCCAGACCCTGACGCTTCGACAGCTTCTCGTACACCACATCGTCGGAGCCGTCGTCCGGCTCGATGGTGAGGGTGAAGAAGTTGTCGTCGTCCTCGATGCGAACCTTGCCGTCCACCGACGCGATCGGAGACTTCGCCTTCGGCACGCGAGCCTCGAACAGCTCCTGAACACGCGGCAGACCACCGGTAATGTCGCCACCGACACCACCGAGGTGGAAGGTACGCATCGTCAGCTGCGTGCCCGGCTCACCAATGGACTGAGCTGCAACAATACCGACAGCCTCACCGATCTCGACCTTCTTGCCGGTCGCCATAGAGCGGCCGTAGCAGGTGGAGCAGACACCGGTGTTGGTAGCACAGGTCATCACGGAGCGGACCTTTACTTCCTCCACACCAGCGTCGAGGAGAGCCTTCAGCTCTGCCTCGCCAATGACGTCGCCCTCGGCGACGATAACGGTGCCGTCGGAGGCGGTGGCGTCGCTAGCCAGGTAGCGACCCAGGACAGACGTCTCGACGAAGTCTGCAGGGGTGTAGTTGCCGGTCGGGTTGCCCTCAGCGTCCAATACCGGAACGGCCACAGGGGTGACAGCGCCCTGCTTGGTGCCACAGTCGTCTTCGCGCACGATGACGTCCTGTGCCACGTCCACCAGACGACGGGTCAGGTAACCCGAGTCAGCGGTACGCAGCGCGGTATCGGCCAGACCCTTACGGGAACCGTGGGAGTTGTTGAAGTACTCGAGCACGGACAGACCTTCACGGAAGGAGGTCTTCACCGGACGGGTGATGTACTCACCACGGGAGTTGGTGACCATGCCCTTCATGCCGGCCAGGGTCCAGATCTGACGCATGTTACCGGCAGCACCCGACTTCACGATCATCGGAATCGGGTTGTCGTCCGGGTACAGATCCTCAACGGACTGACCAACGAAGTCGGTAGCTTCCTTCCACAGGTCCACCAGAGACTGGTAGCGCTCGGCCTCATTGATCTTGCCGCGTGCCATCTTCTTCTCGATGACGCGAGCCTTGGCCTCGTAGCTGTCCAGAACTTCCTGCTTGTTCGGCAGCACCAGCACGTCGTGCATGGTGATGGTCACACCGGAGCGGGTAGCCCAGTAGAAACCAGCGTCCTTCAGCTTGTCCACCGTCTGTGCAACGGTGATCATCGGGTACTTCGCCGCAAGGTCGTTAATGACGGCAGCCTGCGGCTTCTTCGCCATGACGCCCTCTACGTATGGGTAGTTCCACGGCAGCAGCTCGTTGAACAGCACGCGTCCCAGGGTGGTCTCCGCCAGCCAGGTCTGGCCGCGCTGCCAACCATCGGGGAACAGCTCCGCCTCGACCTCAGCGGTCGGACGCAGGTGGTTGATACGCACGCGGATCGGAGCCTGCAGGCCCAGAACACCACGGTCATAAGCCATGATTGCCTCGGCCAGGGAGGAGTAAACGCCCTGTGCAGGGCCTTCCTCGGTAGCCGCCGCGTAAGCGCCCTGGCCACCGAACTCTTCTGGCTTCTTCAGCAGGGTCAGGTAGTACAGGCCGGTCACCATGTCCAGACGCGGCATAGCCAGCGGCTTACCGGACGCCGGGGACAGAATGTTATTGGAAGCCAGCATCAGGATGCGAGCCTCGGCCTGTGCTTCGGCACTCAGCGGCAGGTGAACAGCCATCTGGTCACCGTCGAAGTCTGCGTTGAAGGCCTCACAGGCCAGCGGGTGCAGCTGGATAGCCTTACCCTCGACCAGGATCGGCTCGAAGGCCTGAATACCCAGACGGTGCAGCGTAGGCGCACGGTTCAGCATCACCGGGTGCTCAGCGATGGCCTCTTCCAGGACGTCCCACACCTCAGGGCGCTGGCGCTCCACCATGCGCTTTGCGGACTTGATGTTCTGCGCGTAGGACTTCTCCACCAGACGCTTCATCACGAACGGCTTGAACAGCTCGAGAGCCATCAGCTTCGGCAGACCACACTGGTGCAGCTTCAGCTGAGGACCGACGATAATCACGGAACGGCCAGAGTAGTCCACACGCTTACCCAGCAGGTTCTGGCGGAAGCGGCCCTGCTTGCCCTTCAGCAGGTCAGACAGGGACTTCAGCGGACGGTTGCCCGGGCCAGTAACCGGACGGCCACGGCGACCGTTGTCGAACAGTGCGTCGACGGACTCCTGCAACATGCGCTTCTCGTTGTTCACGATGATCTCGGGGGCGCCGAGATCCAGCATGCGCTTCAGGCGGTTGTTGCGGTTGATGACGCGACGGTACAGGTCGTTCAGGTCGGAGGTCGCGAAGCGGCCACCGTCCAGCTGCACCATCGGTCGCAACTCCGGCGGGATCACCGGGATGCAGTCCAGAACCATGCCGGCCGGGTCGTTTCCGGAGCGCAGGAACGCAGCGACAACCTTCAGACGCTTCAAAGCGCGCAGCTTCTTCTGGCCCTTGCCATCACGAATGATCTCGCGCAGAGCCTCAGCCTCGGCCTCAAGGTCGAAGCTACGGATCAGGGTCTGGATAGCCTCCGCACCCATGCCGCCGGTGAAGTAATCCTCGTAGCGGTCTACCAGCTCGTTGTAGATGTTCTCATCCACAATCATCTGCTTCGGAGCCAGCTTGACGAAGGTGTTCCAGATCTCGTCCAGGCGATCGATCTCACGCTCGGCGCGCTCACGAATGTGGCGCATCTCGCGATCGGCTGCGCTCTGAACCTTCTTCTTGGCGTCGCTCTTAGCACCTGCTGCCTCGAGCTCAGCAAGATCGTCTTCGAGAGTCTTGGCGCGGTCGGCCAGCTCTGCGTCGCGATCCTGCTCAACTTCCTTCTTCTCCAGCAGCATCTCTGCCTCGAGCGTGGACTGGTCGTTGTGACGACCCTCCTCGTCGACGGAGGTGATGATGTTGGCAGCAAAGTAGATGATCTTTTCCAGATCCTTCGGAGCCAGGTCCAGCAGGTAGCCCAGGCGAGAAGGCACGCCCTTGAAGTACCAGATGTGGGTAACAGGAGCGGCCAGCTCGATGTGGCCCATACGCTCACGACGAACCTTGGACTTGGTCACCTCAACGCCACAGCGCTCACAGATGATGCCCTTGTAACGAACGCGCTTGTACTTGCCACAGCCACACTCCCAGTCGCGGGTCGGGCCGAAAATGCGCTCGCAGAAGAGGCCATCCTTCTCCGGCTTCAGGGTGCGGTAGTTGATGGTTTCAGGCTTCTTGACCTCGCCACGGGACCAACGACGGATGTCGTCAGCGGTCGCTAGCCCGATGCGAAGCTCATCGAAAAAGTTGACGTCCAGCACGTGGACTTCCTTTCCCCTCCTCTTAGCGGAGGGCTTTGGGTAGTTGCGGCGCTTAGCTGTGTTGTTTGTCGGGCTAAACGCCGAAAATACGGCGAATGTACGAAAGTCAGATGTTTAGGGTCGTCAACGCCCTAGCTGACATCCATGTCAGCATCCGGACGCTCGTCACGGGACAGGTTGATGCCCAGAGCTGCGTTAGCGTTCTCCAGCTCATCGTCATCGTCAGAGGACAGCTCCATCGGGGTGCCGTCAGCGGCCAGAACCTCAACGTTCAGACACAGCGACTGCAGCTCCTTCAGAAGAACCTTGAAGGACTCCGGGATACCAGGATCCGGGATGTTCTCGCCCTTCACGATCGCCTCGTACACCTTCACACGACCAACCACGTCGTCGGACTTGATGGTCAGGAGCTCCTGCAGGGTGTAGGCAGCGCCATAAGCCTGCATTGCCCACACCTCCATCTCACCGAAGCGCTGGCCACCGAACTGTGCCTTACCGCCCAGTGGCTGCTGGGTAATCATGGAGTAAGGACCAGTGGAACGAGCGTGAATCTTCTCATCGACCAGGTGGTGGAGCTTCAGCATGTACATGTAGCCCACGGAAACCGGGTACGGGAAGGGCTCGCCGGAGCGGCCGTCGATCAGGTTGGACTTACCGAAGTCGTCGACCTGACGCTCACCGTCGCGGTTCGGCAGCGAAGAGCGCAACAGACCGGAAAGCTCGGCGTTGGAAGCACCGTCGAACACCGGGGTGGCCGTCAGAGAGTCCGCCGGAACGTCGTACAGCTCCTCTGGCAGGGTTTCCAGCATCTTCTGGATCTTCGGATCCTGGGACTCGGTATCGACCTTCCAGCCGGCCTTAGCCAGCCAGCCCAAGTGCACTTCCAGAACCTGACCAATGTTCATACGACGCGGCACGCCGTGAGTGTTCAGGATGATGTCGATCGGGGTACCGTCCGGCAGGAACGGCATATCCTCCTGTGGCAGGATCTTGCCCACGACACCCTTGTTGCCGTGGCGACCGGCGAGCTTATCACCGTCCTGGATCTTGCGCTTCTGAGCAACGTAGACGCGAACCATCTCGTTGACACCGGCTGCCAGGTCGTCATCATCTTCGCGGGAGAAGACACGGACGCCGATGACCTTACCGGTCTCGCCGTGCGGAACCTTCATGGAAGTATCACGAACCTCGCGGGCCTTCTCGCCGAAGATGGCGCGCAGCAGGCGCTCCTCCGGGGTCAGCTCGGTTTCACCCTTCGGGGTGACCTTACCGACCAGGATGTCGCCGTCGCGGACATCGGCGCCGATGCGGACGATACCGCGATCGTCGAGGTCTGCCAGGACGTCTTCGCCCACGTTAGGAATGTCGCGGGTGATCTCCTCCGGACCCAGCTTGGTATCGCGGGCGTCAATCTCGTACTCTTCGATGTGGATCGAGGTCAGGACGTCCTCCTCAACCATGCGCTGGTTCAGGATGATGGCGTCCTCGTAGTTGTGGCCTTCCCACGGCATGAAGGCAACCAGCAGGTTCTTACCCAGTGCCATCTCACCGTTGTCGGTACCCGGACCATCAGCCAGAACCTGGCCGGCCTCAACGCGGTCGCCTTCGTCCACCAGTGGCTTCTGGTTGTAGCAGGTGCCCTGGTTGGTGCGCTCAAACTTGCGCAGCATGAAGGTATCGCGCACACCTTCATCGTCCATGACGGTGATGTAATCGGCGGAAACGTACTCCACCACACCGGCCTTCGGAGCGATGATCATGTCGCCGGCGTCGTACGCAGCGCGCAGCTCCATACCGGTACCCACGTACGGGGACTCGGAGCGCAGCAGCGGCACAGCCTGACGCTGCATGTTGGCACCCATCAGCGCACGGTTAGCATCGTCGTGCTCGAGGAACGGAATCATCGCAGTTGCCACGGAAACCATCTGTCGCGGCGACACATCCATGTAGTCCACCTCGGTGTACGGGACGACCTCCACGTCGCCGCCGCGCAGGCGAACCTCAATGCGCTCCTCGGTGAAACGGTGATTCTCGTCGAACGGAGTGTTCGCCTGAGCAATCACGTGGCGATCTTCTTCATCCGCGGTGAAGTAGTAAACCTCATCGGTGATCTGCCCATCCACAACCTTTCGGTACGGGGTCTCGATGAAGCCGAAGGGGTTCACGCGGGCGAAGGAAGACAGGGAGCCGATCAGACCAATGTTCGGGCCCTCAGGGGTCTCAATCGGGCACATGCGTCCGTAGTGAGACGGGTGAACGTCGCGAACCTCCAGGCCAGCGCGTTCACGGGACAGACCGCCCGGACCCAGCGCAGAAAGACGACGCTTGTGGGTCAGGCCAGACAGAGAGTTGTTCTGATCCAGGAACTGCGACAGCTGGGAGGTGCCGAAGAACTCGCGGATCGCTGCGGAAACCGGACGAACGTTGATCAGGGAGGTCGGCGTGATGGACTCCGCATCCTGGGTGGTCATGCGCTCACGCACTACACGCTCCATGCGGGACAGGCCAACGCGAACCTGGTTCTGGATCAACTCGCCTACGGTACGCAGACGACGGTTGCCGAAGTGGTCGATGTCGTCGGTATCGATCGGAACCTCGGTACCGTCCGGGGAAGTCATGGACTTCTCGCCTGCGTGCAGGCGCACCAGGTACTCGATCGTGGTCAGAATGTCCTCTTCAGTGAGGATCATCACGCCATCGGTATCGCCACCCAGGCCAAGCTTGCGATTCACCTTGTAACGACCAACCTTGGCCAGGTCATAGCGCTTCGGCTTGAAGAAGGAGTTTTCCAGCAGAGCCTGTGCAGAGTCGCGCGTCGGAGACTCGCCCGGACGCTGCTTGCGGTAGATCTCCAGCAGTGCCTCGTCGGTGTTGTCCACGCCGTCCTTTTCCAGGGTGGACATCATGATTTCGGAGAAGCCAAAGCGGTCGGTGATTTCCTGCGTGGTCAGGCCCAGAGCCTTCAGCAGAACGGTTACCGGCTGACGGCGCTTGCGGTCGATGCGCACGCCAACGGTGTCGCGCTTATCAACGTCGAATTCCAGCCATGCGCCACGGGAAGGGATCACCTTCACAGAGTGCAGCGGACGTTCGGTAGAGGCGTCGATAGAAGCGTCAAAGTACACGCCCGGGGAACGGACGAGCTGGGACACGACAACACGCTCGGTGCCGTTGATGATGAACGTGCCCTTGTCCGTCATCATCGGGAAATCACCGATGAAAACGGTCTGGGACTTGATCTCACCGGACATGGAGTTGGTGAATTCCGCGGTCACATACAGGGGTGCCGCGTAGTTGATGTCCTTATCCTTCGCCTCGTCGATGGTGGACTTCACGTCATCGAAACGGGGCTCGGACAGGGTAAGGGACATGTTCTCGGAGTAGTCCTCGATCGGAGAAAGCTCCTCGAGAATCTCCTCAAGTCCGCTCATGATGCGGACGTCCTCCCCTGCCTCAGCTTGGGCACGGGCGCGCCATTCAGGCGTGCCAACGAGCCAAGCGAAGGACTCTCGTTGGAGGTCTAGAAGGCCTGGAACCTCAATCGGAGCATCGATCTTCGCAAAGCTGTGTCGCTGCGGAGCTCCGGGAATTCCGGCCACTGAGCTGGTCTGGCGGGAGACTGCCAAGATGGGTCCTTCCAGCACAACATCGGTCGGCACTACGTGGTGGAGCTGTAGTGCACGGTCGTGATTGTGTGTGTACGGTCTCGTGATGGTCGATTTAGATGGATTTTCCCTGCCAAACTATCGCCACGCAGAAACGACTAAACGACCTTGTCAAATGGCCTTTTTGGCACGTTTGGCAAAGTCTGCTTTTCGAGCAATGCTCTCGCATCGCGTCTACGCAACCCGATAGTCGTTTCGTCGAAGCGAATAGCTCAACAATTCAAATCCAGCGCAACGAACTATCCTATAGCATCGCTGCGCGATTGTCTAGGCTCCGTCTGCAGCCCCCGCTGCTCTTTCCTCAGCCTGTTCTTCAGTCCGTTTTTCAGCCGCCTTCTCGGCCGACTTCTGAGCCGACTTTTGGGCCGACTTTTGAGCCTTTCGCTCAGACCACTGCCGAGCCCGCCTCTTAGCTCGGATCCACAGGACCAACACGACGGATGCTGCTGCCACAATAACACCCGCAACGATCAATGCAAGACCCCATTTGTCGGTGTGCCGCTGACCACTTACTTCCATGGCCTGATCCAGCATCGACGACGTGACCCTCTGTGGCGTCTTACCGTGGAACTTAAGCAGGTTTTGCACTTCCTTGCCCGAGCTGTCTCGGTACGTGTCCTTGATGTCCTCCTCGACGCCGACCAGCAGACCCGATTTCGGCTCCACAGTTAGCTCTCGCCACCCCTCGTGGAATAGCTGCGCACGCTGAGGCTTCCCATCCCCTCCCTCAACAGTGATGGTGTTGCGGATACCCGCATATTCCTTAGCTACGGACGTGGCAGGGATTTCCTGACGGAACACGTAAAGCTCGTGATCGTGACCATCGGCAGTGGTAACCGTGCGAGTACCAGTGAACTCGGCGGGCAACGCGCGACGTAGCGTCATATCGAAATAGTCATAAGAACGCTGCTCCGTCCCCTGTGGGAACTTGGCCCAATAGCCGGCAATCTCTCCCTCAGTCGCGGGAGTAGCAGGAGTGTCGGATACCTTCGCTCCGCCCTTAGCCTCACCGGATCTACGATCCACAGTGAAGCTCCACACCTGTGCATCAAGCAGAGATTTCAGGTCGTCCTTGACGTCGGTGCGAGCCGTTGTGACGCCTACTCGAGCGCTCGCCTCCTCATCGGTCGCAGGCTCCTCCAAAGTGATCTTGAACTGCCTATTGACCGGCGCCGTAACGTCCTTCTTGCCATCCAAGCCCTGGTAATTCGGCCCAATCACCGCCGCCGGATCGTTCAGGGTAATCGTCGTCGCAGCCAGGTCTAGCGGTACCGCTTTCTCGTTCGACACCACCTTCGGAAGCATGACGCCCACAGTAATCAGCGCAACGCCAATCAGTGCACCGAGCGCACCCAGTATGTAGAGGCCTTTGCCGGTCCCCTTCGTGGAGCTGGAATCTTTCGTCACTTCTCTGCCACCATCTGCGTTTTAGTTCTTTCGCATACCCACAACAGCAAGCACGCTTTCAATATTGTCCTCCTAGCGTAGCAAGGCAACAAAAAACCGCCGGAAACCACAAAAAGTGATTCCCAGCGGTTTAGTTCAATCGCACCGTCGGCACGTGGCCGACGTGCGGAAAGTAAGACGAGCTTACTTGAGGGAGACCTTAGCGCCAGCCTCTTCCAGCTTGGTCTTAGCAGCCTCAGCGTCGTCCTTGGAAGCAGCCTCCAGGATGGCCTTCGGAGCACCCTCAACCAGCTCCTTAGCCTCCTTCAGGCCCAGGCCGGAGACGATCTCGCGGACAACCTTAATAACGCCGATCTTCTTAGCGCCTGCGTCCTCCAGAACGACGTCGAACTCGTCCTTCTCCTCAGCAGCAGCGCCGCCCTCAGCAGCACCGGCGGCAGCAACGGCAGCAACCGGAGCAGCAGCGGTAACGTCGAAGACCTCTTCGAATTCCTTAACGAACTCAGACAGTTCGATGAGGGTCATTTCCTTGAAAGCCTCGATGAGCTCGTCCTTGGTGAGCTTAGCCATGATGGCATCCTTTCGTAGTTGCGCCGGAGAGTCAGAAAGTGTTGGTGACCCAACCGGCAAAGTGGTTTATGTCTTATGTGTGTGGGGAAGGAACTTACTGTTCCTTCTTCTCCTGCAGTGCAGCGGCCAGGCGTGCAACCTGGGATGCTGGTGCGTTGAACAGGCCTGCGGCCTTTGCCAAGGAACCCTGCATGGCACCGGCCAGCTTGGCCAGCGTGGTTTCGCGATTGTCCAGCTCGGCGATTGCCTCAACCTGAGCTGCATCAATCGTGGCACCGTCCATGTAGCCACCCTTGATCACGAAGTTCTTGTGATCCTTGCCGAAGTCCTTCATAGCCTTCGCAGCATCTACGGCCTCGCCGTTGATGAATGCGATAGCAGTCGGACCAGTCAGCAGGGACTCATCAAGCTCAATGCCAGCTTCGCGTGCAGCCAGCTTGATCATGGTGTTCTTGGCGACGGAGTAGGTAACTTCCGAACCCAGAGCGCGACGCAGCTCGGTGGTCTCAGCCACAGACAGGCCGCGGTACTCGGTCAACAGAGTGGACTGAGCCTGCTCGAAGCGTGCCTTGAGCTCTTCCAGCGAAGCGGTGTTCTTCGGATTAGCCATACTCTCGCCTCCTTCCTGATGTATACGGTGTACGTTTTACGCAATACGTCCACCGACGATCATTGTTGAAGGGCAACACTGTACATAAACGACAAAGCGCCTTGTTTTCCGGCGTGATACGCAAGAAGCACAAGGCGCATTCGTAGGATCCCCGGCTTTTAAAGGCTGGAATCCGATCCGAACGTCTAATCGTGTTACCTGCGTGGGCCGTCATCTATGACGATGATCCTTCAATCTCCTGTCCACATTCTCCCTTTCAAGGAATATGTAGACGGTGATGACCGACGGTCTTCGGTGAAAACTTGACGTTACTGATCTCGTTGTTGATCTAGTCAAACTTCCTCGAAGGAGGTTACACCCCTGTTCACAACTTCTCCAAATCGCGGCTTTTACCTCTATCAATTCTTTCGTTTACAAAACTTGAGGATACTCATTTAGTTATCCTTGGGTTTTATGGACGCATTTATCCCCAAGTTCCTATCCAGCCTGCGACGCGACAATCCCCTACCGGAGGGCGTCAATAAATGGGAAGAACCTTTAGACGGCAGAACACCAACGGTGCTGATCCACGGCACGTGGCTGAATGCTTATAACACGTGGGATTACATCGCCAAACACCTCATCGCGGCGGGCCACCCCGTTTTTGCCGTGAACTACGGCAAGGATCGATCCGCGATCACAGGAAAAGCCGCGGGCGTATATGCGAACAATTTCCTGCGCACCTCCCAACTGGAGGTCGCAGCCTTTATCGACGAGGTTATCGAGCGCACAGGGGCGCAGAAGGTGAACCTTGTGGGACACTCGCAGGGAGTCGCTCAGGCGCGCCTTTACCTCTCCGATTCCGGCGGTGCGGATCGGGTGGACGTGGCTCGCAATAAAGTGGCTCGACTGATCGGCGTAGGGCCGGCACACCATGGCACCACGTTGTCTGGCGTATCGACACTGGGCGACCGGATCGACCCGAACAATAAGCTTGCTGGGTTCTTGGAGAAGTTCCTTGGTGGTGCCGCTATCGACCAGCGCGTCGGCAGTGAGTTCGGTGATTACCTGAACCGCGAAGGCGACACCACGCCGGGCGTCGACTACACGATGATTACGGCCAAGTACGACGGTATTGCGACGCCCCGTTTGAAGCAGGTGATGGTTGCGGGTGAAGGCGCCCGGGTGCGCAACCTGAGTGTGCAGGATGGTAACCCGCTGGATCTATCGGGGCACCTGGCAATGCTGTATTCGCTGCGCGTGGTTGATTTGATTTTGGAAGCTCTGGCACCGGGCGACGACGGCCCAGCGACTTACCGTGCAGCCAACCCGCTGAAGCGCGGGATGGTGCTGCCTTTGATGGGAGAGTTCCGGCTGCCGCGGAGGCGCGGTTAGCGCTCCTGGCCTTCAGCCCAGCCGTCCTCCTCATAGGTGCCTTCTGCATAGGCCTGCTCAGCGCGGTCCCGGCTGATTTCCCGGTAGGCCTGCAGAAGTTGCATGGTGTGAGCGCGCTGCATATTGCGTGCCGCCACAAAGAAGAGCAATGCGCCACCGAGAAGCCCCATCAGGCCTAGCCCCAACAGGAAACCAGTGGTCCAGCCACCGCTTGTGAGGGAATCCAGGAAGGATTCGGCGGCAGTCTTTTTGGTCTCCACGTTCTGTGCACCATCGGAGTGCGCAGGTGCGGCGTTGCCATTGTGCTGTCCCTGGGCGGCGTTGATGCGGTGAATGCCACCACCGCCACCGGCTTCTTCACCTGCTGCCTCGCCCTCGACGCTGCCGGCTTCTTCGGCGATTCCAGCATCCCCAGCACCACTGTCCGAGGCGGAGGCGATGTCACCACCAGCAGAACCGCTAGACACATCCGCCGCTCCATTGCTACCCCCGGTAGAACCGCCACTCACGGAGTGTCCACCACCAGTACCACTGCCGCTGGTTCCGTTGGAACCGGAACCGTTACTTGCACCGCCATTGGATGCAGCGCCTGCAGCGTTGGAGTGTCCATTGGACGTACCGGTCGCTGCGCCGCTCGCTGTGCCGCTGGATGCGCCGGTCGCTGTACCGCTCGCTCCGCCATCGCCGCTTGCACCATTGCCTACACCACCCGCGGCGGTGTTGCCGGAGTTGTTCTTAGCATCCGACTGTGGAGACTTGTTGTTTCCACGCAGTGCCTCGATACCACCGACAATCGTGTCCATGTACTTGCCGATCTTCACGTTCTCGCTATCGAGATGCTTCTGGAGCTCCTGTAGCTCCTCGAGCCCAGACTTACCGTTCTTTGCGTTACCTTCTTCACCGCAACTGTCCTTGATGACGAAGAAGGTCTCTAGCTCCCTATCGAACTTCTTGCCATCCACGGTGGTGCCTTCGTAGCGGAAGACGACTCGATACGCACCCGGCTTGGTGAAGAGGAACTGCTGGTGATTGTGAGCGCCCACCGAATAGTGGAGCTTGTTTTCACGGTGCTCGGAATCGAGGCGGAGTCGGGTATCCAAGCCAGTGGATTCCAATGTCACCATTCGACCCGGCCCCTCGAAATCCTTAATGGAGAGGTCCACTCCTTCCTTTGCGGAGTTCAGGTGCTCGGTGGAAAAGCCCAGCCACGGAACATCGCGGTTTTCTTGCTGCGCCTGTGGCAAGGAAATGGCGCTCTTGCCCAGCTCCTCGCGGTACTCATCCGGCACGCGCACCTTAGCCTTTGGACTATTAACCAGGAAGATGAAGCTGCCGGACTCGCGTTCCTGAACATTTGCCGGATCCGCACCGTCTTTGAGGAAGGTGTGCGGGTCTGTATCCGAAGCATCATTGGTACCCACGCCCAGATCCATGTGGCCGCTGGGGATCACCGCTCTCTCAGTACCTTCATTGGATCCAAAGGCCTCGTCAATCTCCCCACGGACTTCCTCATCGGAGACCTCCTTCGGAGTCTCGCAGGAGGTTTCCGTTTCCTCCGTTCCATCCTCGGGATCGGTCGGCTCCTCGGCACCTTCTTCACCGGTTCCGGCATCTCCGGAATCCCCGGTTGTGGGATCAGTCCCCTCGGTCGAATCGGTCGGAGCAGTCGGGTCTGCGGGATCAGTCGGGGCCGTGGGATCAGCCGGATCAGTAGATTCAGTATCCGAAGGCTGCCCCGGCTTATCCCCCTCATCCGGCTTCTCCTTGTCAAAGGGCGCGACAGGCTTTGTGATCTTCTCCAATCCCGTCGTTGTTCCCTCCGGCAATCCCACCTGCTTGTCGCTACCCACCAGCCAATTGATGGTGCGCTCAGCGGACTTGACGGTGGTGCCGTCGGACTTCTTCACATCCCAAGCCATCGTCAGCTGGTACAGCCCCGCTTTAGAGAAAGTCCAGTTGAAGTGTCCATGTCCACCGACCTCATAGTCATAGTCTTTGAGGCCATCCTTGGTGGAAAGCACGCGCTCTGGGGTAGGCGTGCCGGAATTGTGGAAGAAGACCTCCATGTTGCCGGGACCGGAGAACTTCTTCATGTGGAAGTGCAACGCCCCCTCTGCGAAGTCCTTTGGCACCTCTACCTCATGTGCCGGATCAAAGGCACCCAGGCCGGCCCAGATAGGGCGCCATTGGGAGGAAAAGTCCACGGCCTGCGGGGCATTCCACAACACCGTACCGGGCTTACCCAGGAAGGACAGCGCCTTCTTGTTCGGCACCTTAATGCGGGAGACTTCCCTACCGTCAACTGCGTCGGGCGCCAGGCGCAGGCAGACGTCGTCGGCCGGAACGGGTTGCTGCCCGTCCACGACCATCACATCCGGCTTACCTTTGTTGTACGTGCCGTAGATCGCATCAACATGCGCCTTGTACAGCAATTTTTTGCCTGCGCACACATGCGGTTTACCAGTTGCAGTGTTCTTTACATCCTTCCCCACGGTCGGCCCGCTGCTGACCTCGCCGGGCTTGTGTCCCGTCGGCGTCGCCTGCGCTCGCTGCAGGATATCGGCGGTCTGGTGGTCACTGCGTAGTGGTGACGCCGCATTCCACGCACCGAACACCACCGTCAACACCAGCACTCCCAATACCGCCAACATGGACTTGGCCGCCCACATCATCCGCGCGGACTTATGCTGGCTGCGCTTGAGCTCGGCAAGGTGTGCCCGTTCAAGGCCATTCAGCTGCTTCGACCGCAGCTGCTTGAGAAGATCACGCTTATTCTGCATCAGTAGCTACCACCTGTGAGGGGTTGTTGGATTGTTTGGCGGCGCGAATGGGCGTCGCTAGGAAGAAAGAGAGGAGGAAAACGAGGGTGAGCACCAGGACGATCGTCGCACCCGTAGGCACATCAATGGCCCATGAGACATACACGCCGACGAAGGAACCGACCGTGCCGATGAGCGCACTCAAGCCCATCATCACGACCAGTCGGTCGGTCCATAGACGTGCAGCAGCAGCCGGGGTAATCAGCAATGCGAGCACCAGGATGTTGCCAACGGTGCGTACCGACATCACCACTGCAGCTGTGACAGCCAGGTACAACACCACATCGATCAGCAGCACGCGGATTCCCATGGCAGCTGCTGTCTCGCGATCGACGGAGACGGCAACGATCTCTTTGTGCAAGGCAGCCACCACAACGATCACGGTGACTCCGACGACGGCGCTGAAGATGATGTCCTCGTTGGACACACCCGTAATAGACCCGAAAAGGAAGCTATTCAGGCTGGCCGTGTAGCCCTGCACCTTCGAGATCACGACCAAACCCAGCGCAAAGGCTGCGGCAAAGAAAATACCGATGACCGTGTCCTCTTTGACACGCCTGCGCTGCGAGAACAGGGCAATCAGCAAAGCGACCACGGCACCGGCGATCGCACCACCGGCGATGACAGAAAACTGCAAAGCAAAAGCGATCGCAAGGCCGGGGAACACGGCATGTGCCACCGCATCGCCGATAAAAGCCATACCGCGCAACACCACATGGGTTCCGATGACGCCGCAGACCAATGCAGAAAGCACCGCAACAAGCAGCGCCTTCGGGAGGAAAGCCAACGCAGGGTTGGTCAGGTCGGCCAAGAATTGGGAGAAGGAAATCATTGTGACAACCCCACTCCCCGCAGCAATGGCGAATCAGGTTGAACGTCAAAAGTCTCCATCCACGGCTCCGCATTCTGCAGTTCGCTAGGCGAACCATCAGCGATAATCCGTCCGTTCAGCAACACCAGGCGATCGCATACATGCACCGCCTGTGCGAGGTCGTGGGTGACCATGAGGATGCTCATGCCATCGGCGGCCAAGGACTGCAGGATCTCCACCAAAGCTTCGATGCTGGGGAAATCCATGCCTGTGAAAGGCTCGTCCAATAGCAGCAGAGTGGGTTCCACGGCCAGGGCGCGGGCTACCAGCACGCGCTGACGCTGGCCGCCGGAGAGCTGTCCGATGGGCCGATCCGCCAAATGTTGCAGATTTACACGCTTCAGGGCATGTGCCGTCGCTGCGAAGTCCGCCCGGCGGGACCTGCGCAGCGGACCGATGAGGCCGGCACGGCCATTGAGTACCGTGTGGCGCACGTCGATGGGATAGTCCCATGCGAACTCGTGGCGCTGTGGAACATAGCCCACGCTGGCGGCCTTGATGCTACCTTTGGTACGCGGAATTAGCCCCAGGATGCTGCGCATCAACGTGGTCTTGCCCGCGCCGTTCGGCCCCAGCAGGCCAATCAGCTCACCGGGACGTGCCTCCAGGTTCACGTCGGTGAGGATTTGCCGTCCCGCCAGGCGCACGTGCAGGTCCGCTATCTGGAGTGCGGTCACTTCAGCTGACCCCACAGTTCGTCCTCAATGCGCTTGCGCTCCTTGGCGCCCTTTCGCAGGGAAAGGAAACCCAGCACTAATACCGCGACGACCACCACGCCCACACCAACGAGGATCCACGGCAGGGCGGAAGAGCTCTTCTCCGAGGAGTCCTCGTCGCTGGCGTTGTTCGAATTTCCGTCGGCGCCGTTGTTGGAGTTGGAATTGTTGGCATTGGCAGCGTTGGCGTCACCCGAAGAAGCAGCACCGGCCTTCGGCAGCTCGCCTTCCCAACCAGAGTTCTGGGCCTCAGCAGGGTCCACTCCCACAGCGAAGGTAAGCACCTTCGTCGTGGTCTTCTCAGAGCCATCCTTCATCTTCACTCGCACTCCCATCGCAACGCGATGCACTCCCGGCTCGGTAAAAACCCAGTTCGCGTGGGTGTGCGTATTGAGATCCACCCAGAGATCCTGCGGAGTGGGCTGCGCGGAGTTCCACAGCTCCTGGGGCTTTTCGAAACCACCGGCCTGCAGGAACATGCTCATCTGTCCCGGCCCCTGGTGACCCAGGTACTCCATGGTCACACCGCGGTTTGCCTGTGCGATCAGTGCCGGGGATTGCGTGTTCCATCCCAGCCACGGCACGCCCTGCACCTCGGTCTGCGGCAACACCCAGACTTCCTGCCCCGGCTGCGCGCCGGTGAACTCATAGCCGCCATCGGCGGGCAGCTGCTGCTTGGCCTTGTCGGATACGTCGAAGACGACATCGTCCAGCACACGCCACACGGGCTTTTCTTCCGCATCGTCGCGCAGCTGCACATCCAGCTTTCCACCGTCCAAGCGCATGCCCAGGTCCGCATGTCCGCGATCGAATACATGCGCAGTGCCGGCGGGGATGTGCTCTTCTTTGTCCGTCACGGTCTGCTTCAGCGCGGGATCTTCTGCTCCTTGCGCCCCTTGCGCCGCCGCTACCGGCAGAACCACTGGAGAGCCTGCTGCTAATACTCCCCCGGCTAGCAGCATGGCCGTCGCCGGCGCCAGGAAAACCTTAGCTGCTGAATTCTTGATTGTTGCCATTACTCTTTTCCTCTTGTCGTCTGACTTTTGTGTTCGTCGGTTGTTCTAAAAGTTCTTGAAGGACGTCTTCGGCGCTTCGCCCGCGTGGCCATCGACTCCACCGCGACTGCGGATCATGCGCTGCTCAGGCAGTCGGCCATCGACTCGGCATTGGTGCGCATCAGGTCCACATATGTCGGGGCTTTATCGTCGAGTGTGTCGCTGCGAATTTGGCATACGCTGACTCCCAATCGGTCGGCGATTTGCTGTAGCTCACGGGTGCGCCCCGCCATCGTCGGCTCGATAAACACCGCCGGAACCTTCAGGTTTTCCAGAGTGCGCGTCAGACTCACAAGGTCCCGTGTACTCGGCTCGATTTCCGGGTTCGGAGTAACGAAACCTGCGACATCCAGGCCGTAGGCGTCCGCAAAGTAGGCATAGCCATCGTGAGCGGTCACGAGGTGGCGGCGGTGCTCCGGAACTGTGCGGATCTTGCCTTTGATTTCACGATCAAGGCCATCCAGCTGATCCAGGTAGTTCTGCGCGTTCTCCTGGTAGTCCGCGGCGTGATCGGGATCCACAGTAATGAGCTTGTCGCGAATCACCTTCACGTATGCCATTGCGTTCTTCGCGTTGTGCCACAGGTGCGGGTCGAGCTCACCGTGAACGTGCTTGCCCAGCACAGCCTGAGGCAGCAGGTACGTCTCATCCCCAGCGTTTCCGAGAAAGCGGAAAGTTGGGTCTCCCGGGATCGGCTGCAACGTCTGGTTTGGCACGTTGACCACAGCTTTCTTGGGGTCAAAGGTGCCGCCGTCGCCTACGAGGTTGATGCTGTTTTCGTCCGCATTCACCGAAATGTCGTAGTGCCCACTGTCTATCTTTTTGGACGCCCCGTCATCCGTACCCACATTGAATTGCACGGTTTGATCCGCGATGTGCTGCGGCGGTTTGCCTTCATCCGGAACCAAAGAAGCACGAAGGTGCAGGGTGTATGTGCCAGGTTTGGAGAAAGACCAGCTCATGTGGGTGTGCGCGTCGACAGGCAGCGTGGCGGTATCGCCCTCGTAGCCGCGGGAGGCATCGAAACCATCGCGGGAGTTGAAGAACACTTCCGGTTGACCAAATGTTCCGGTGATATACGCCGCAGAATCTCCTGGCCCTTTAACATCTGTGACGCTGAGGTGCATTTCGGAGTGTGCGGAACCACCGTGTTTAGCGCCAATGCCCTGAGCTCGAATGCCCAGCCACACCGTGTCGAGCGCCATGTTCTCCACCAGCGGAATAACTGTGGCGCCCTGGTTGGCCGCGACATCCGCGAGAGACACGACCTCGACACCGGGCAATACACCGTTGTCCATGGTTCGTAGCACCGACTGTTGTTCCAACAGAAGCCCGTTATTAAAGGCAATATCGGCGTTGGCGAGATTGCGCACATCACGCAGGGTTAGTTCGTAGGAGTGCGGGTCCGCGGTGTTCGGAATCAGCGAAGTTACACGGGCGGAGTCTCCCGCCACGTGGCGAGCGATATCGGCGATGATTGGGGTAGAAGCCACGACATCGGTGATGCCATCCTCGCGGCTGGGCAGGCTTTCACCGCCTGCCACCGCACAGCCCGCCAAACCGGTAGCCAGCAGCGCTGCGCTGACGTTTGCGCAAAGGGATTTGGCTGCTCCCCTACGCGATGAATCGTGACGCTCCATCCCTAAAACTTGGAGCCTTTGGAACGAGGGGGCGTCATAGAACGAGAAGGTAGCAAGGTCTCGGACGACAGAGTATTCGTGCGCAGCATGTACACCACACCTGCGCCGAGGGCGATCAGACCCGCACCTGCGATGGCGAGAGCCAGCATTGCCGAGGCAGATCCGGTGTCCGCCAGGGAGCCATCGGAGTTCGTTGCGCCCGAGCCGGATCCGCCAGCCCCACCGTCGGCGGAACCGGATCCACCGGCTGCACCATCAGCACCGGCAGCACAGTCGCCGTCGGTGGTGATGCTTGAGCCGAAGTCGAAGTGGCCGCTATTGGCGTTGCCACTGCCGCCGACAGTGAAGGTCAGCGTAGCGGGTGCACTTACTTTCTTGCCTTGCTTCGTGGTGGCAGTCTGCGTGATGCCTACCTTGTACGTGCCAGGCTTGGAGAACACCCAGTTCGGGTGGACATGGGAGTTGCGCGGAACAACGTGGGAGCCGGAAGGGTTGCCGCCGGAAGCCTTGAACCATTCCTTGCCCACGACCTGACCGAGGTTGCCCTGTTCAAAGACGTACATACTTCCGGGGCCGCTGAAAGAGGTCAGCTGGAATGTGACGTCTCCCTGCGTGTTAGCCAGTAGATCCGGGTGCATGGTGTTGACACCCACCCACGGCACGCCGTTGGTCTGGGTGGCGCCGATCATCCATGCAGTGCCGGCGCCAACAGGGCCAAGGGCCTGGGGCAGGTTCGTCTTGGCTGCCGAGCCGAGGCCGAAGTTGAGCGCAGTGGGGTTGGTCCACTTTGGCGGTTGGGTGCGGTCGTCCTTGATCTGCGGGCGTAGGGCTGGTTCGCCCTTCTTGCAAGTAGCGGAGCCTTCGGACTTTCCATTTGCACTCGAAGTAGAAGAAGTGCTGTTACCGCTGGCGGTGGATGCGGACTTGTTGTTGGAGGTGGAGTTGCTGCTGGACTTGCCGTTGGAAGTGGACTTGTTGGACGTACCTTGTGCGCTGCTAGCTCCAGTTGCGCCTGTAGTTCCTCCACCTGTGGCACCGCCGGAGGTGCTGTCTCCGTCAGCCGATCCGCCACCACCAGCGGCGTCTTCGCTACCGCATGGGGTTGCACCTTCGGCAGGCTGATCAGCGTTTTCATCCTGATCGGACTTGCCCACTACCCAGGTGTAGGTCTTTACCTCGGACTTGGCTCCGTCCGCGGTAGCCTGCACCTGCATGGAGTAACGGCCAGGGCGCTCGAAGGCCCAGTTGGCGTGGACATGGCTCGGGTAGGACTGGTTGATGCTATTGCCGGACTTCACCTCGATGCCATCCGTGAGCAGCGGTGCCACTCCGCCAATGTTGCCCTGGCTCCACATAAACACTCGGCCTGGGCCGCACACCCGGTTGAAGTTGATGTTTACGCCCTGGTAGTGAGGGGCAACACCCTGCGTATCCCAGCCAGGCCAGATCAAATTCTCCTGCTGTGTCTGCGGAAGGTAGTAGGTCGGCGCGCCGATCCCTTTAATATCCTTCGTGCGAGTTTCGTAAGCGTGTGCCCCGATTTCCAGAGTGACGTTATTCGGATCTCGTACAACATGGGAACCCGTGGCATCCTCGGTGAGATCCAGCTTGAGGTTGCCGGAGCCAGAAGAAGTCACATGGAAAGCATCAATGTGCCCCTGGTTAAGGGTCACTGATTCAGCCTTTGCCTGAGGCAGACTCTGCAGCCCAAAGCTGCCAGCGCCGATGAAGGCGGTAAAAGCGGTAAGAAATGCGGCTGCGAGAACCGCAAGGGGACGGCGTGCGGCGCCGCCGTGCTGGCCAAAGGCCGTGAGGGGTGAGTTGTGCACCAGCTATAGCCCTTCTAATAAACAATGAGTCTAGTTTTCATTAAGGACTATAGTGAAGCGGTAATCATTTTCAAACACGGGGTCGGATCGGCTGTCCACCCCTCCCCCTGCAGCACTGTCAAGGCTCAAAAGAAACAAAACGCACCCTCGCTACCCGAAGGCAACGAGGGCGCTATAAACCCCTAGAAAAATCTAGGAAGAGAAGACTAGTCCTCTTCGGTGAAGTTCTTCACGATGGTGTTATCCACCGGAACACCCGGGCCGTTGGTGGAGGCCATGGTGATCTTCTTGAAGTAGCGACCCTTAGCGGAAGAAGGCTTCAGACGCAGCAGCTCGTCAATCAGAGCGCCGTAGTTCTCAGCCAGCTGCTTCTCGGAGAAGGAGGCCTTGCCCAGGATGGCGTGCAGGTTAGCAGCCTTATCCACGCGGAAGGAGATCTTACCGCCCTTGATCTCGGAAACAGCCTTGGCAACGTCAGTGGTGACGGTACCGGTCTTCGGGTTCGGCATCAGGCCACGGGGACCCAGCACGCGAGCCACGCGACCAACCTTGGCCATCTGATCCGGGGTAGCGATCGCAGCGTCGAAGTCGGTCCAGCCGCCCTGGATCTTCTCGATCAGTTCAGCAGTGCCAACGACGTCCGCGCCAGCTTCCTCAGCAGCGGTAGCGTTCGGGCCTTCAGCGAAGACGACAACGCGAACTTCCTTACCCGTGCCGTTCGGCAGGGATACGGTGCCACGAACCAGCTGATCAGCCTTGCGCGGGTCAACGCCCAGGCGGATCGCAACGTCAACGGTGGCGTCGAAGTTCTTGGAGGAGGTCTCCTTGACAGCCTTTGCGGCTGCCAGCGGGGTGTACAGGCGGCCAGCGTCGATCTTCTCCGCTGCCGCGCGGTATGCCTTAGAGGTCTTGCTCATGATGATTCCAATCTATTGAAACGTTGGAGTTGTGGTGCAGGCGAAGCAAGTAGCCTTACCACGGTCTGAAAAATCTACTTCTGCGGAGCGTCCTTGACGGTGATGCCCATGGAGCGAGCAGTGCCGGCGATGATGGCAGCGCCAGCCTCAACGTCGTTAGCGTTCAGGTCTTCCTTCTTGGTGGTTGCAATCTCCTTGCACTGATCCCAAGTAACGGAGCCGACCTTGTCGGTGTGCGGAACGCCGGAGCCCTTCTGAATACCCGCAGCCTTCAGCAGCAGCTTAGCGGCCGGCGGGGTCTTCAGCTTGAAGTCGAAGGAGCGGTCTTCGTAGACGGTGATTTCCACCGGCACGATGTTGCCGCGCTGGGACTCGGTTGCAGCGTTGTATGCCTTGGTGAACTCAACGATGTTCACGCCGTGGGCACCCAGAGCCGGACCAACCGGCGGTGCCGGGGTAGCCTGGCCTGCCTGGATCTGCAGCTTAATGAGGCCGGTGACCTTCTTCTTTGCCATCTTTAAACCTTCTTTCTGTTATCAACGCAATCCGCGGGCGATTCACTATCAAAGAGAATGATCAGCACACGGTACTGCACCATTGATGGCCAGTGCAGAGCTATCGCGTCGACCGGATGCCGGAGTTTCACCGGCCACCGGAAAATGGAAAACTTGCGTGTCGATCTGCGGCGTTTAGCCACAGACAACCTGCATAACTTTAGTTCAGCTTCTCTACCTGATCAAATTCCAGCTCAACCGGGGTTTCACGGCCAAAGATGGAGACCATGGCCTTCAGACGGTTGTTCTCGGTGTCGATCTCGCTGATGGTTGCAGAGACGGAGGCGAACGGGCCGGTAAGGATGGTGACGGACTCGCCCTCTTCGTAGTCCACCACAACCTGCTCGCTGGCCGGCTTCGGCGGGGTAGCCACGCCGGTAGCGGAAACGTCCACTCCGGTAGCTGGAACCTCTTCGCCGTCCTCGGTCTCCTGCGGCTTCGCAGTCTCCGGAGGCAGCAGGAACTTTGCGACTTCGCGGATCTTCACCGGGGTGGGCTTGCCCTCGTTGCCGACGAAGCTAGTCACGCCCGGGGTATCGCGAACGACGGACCAGGAGGCGTCCTCAAGAGACATACGAACCAGCACATAGCCTGGCAGCAGCTTGCGCTTAACCAGCTTGCGCTTACCGTCGCGCAGCTCCACGACCTCCTCGATCGGTACCACGACCTCATGGATCTGCTCGTCTACGCCCAGGGTCTGCGCACGCATCTCCAGGTTGGTCTTCACCTTATTCTCGTACCCGGAGTAGCACTGAATGATGTACCAGTCGCCCGGCAGCTTCTTCAGCTGGCGCATGAATTGACGCAGGCGCGTCTTGTACGCCTCCATTGCTGCGTCCTCTGCAGACTGTTCAGCATCGTCTGCCCCCTCCGCCTGCTCCGCGTCGGCCGGTGCAGCTGCAGCGGTTTCTTCGCTGTTTTCGGTAGCTGGCGCTGCGGCGTCACCATTAGTGACGCCCTCAGCCTCAGCACCCGAAGCATCCTTCTGTGCCTCAGCTACCGCCTGCTGCACGTCTTCCTGTGCGGCTGCGGCCAAGCTTTCGGCGCTTACGGCCTGGTCGTTCTGGTTTTCCTCTGCCATGGAAATACCCTCCATATCATTAAAAATCCGCCTCTCGCCGGGGCGGCGAAGGCGGTATAAAAGTTGATGTTCGTCAGCTTAGCACAATTAACGCATAATCTGCTGCAAGCCCCAGCTAGCAACCCAATCGCTGCCAGCAACGAGCAGGCATACGAAGATGAGGAACAGCAGGACGATGATGGTGTAGTTCACCATCTCTCGACCGGTAGGCCAGATAACCTTGCTCATCTCAGAGACAACACCGCGGATGTAATCCACGATGGCGCTGAAGGGATTCTTGCGGGTCTTTACAACCTCTGGCGCCTTGGACTTGGAATTGGCAACAGCGCGAGACGTGGTGGCCTGACCAGCCACCTGGCGCTTGCCAGACGGACGAAGGCTGCCGCCATTACCGGATTCGCCGGCTGCGGTCTTTTTGCTCTCGTCGCTCACGTCTAAGTTCTCCTTAAAGGTACCTACAAGGAAGATCGTGCAGGGGCGACAGGACTTGAACCTGCAACCTGCGGTTTTGGAGACCGCTGCTCTGCCAATTGAGCCACGCCCCTATCGAAGTTCTGACTCACGAGTGTACGTGATCAGACCAACGTAGGTGAAGCAACGTCCTGTGAACGGGGAAGATACAGCGTCCAGTTGCTGGGGCATTGCTTCCACGGCACACATTCAGTGCAACGTTCAAGAACAATAGCAGGGTTCTAAGCCTGCAACCAAATAGGGCGCGGGTTTCTCAGAACTTGTCCTCGTATGGCGCGCGCCCCTCCCCGGTCTTGCACATGCTCTGCGCGCGTAGTGCATGGAGCATTCTAGAATGCCACCATGCCCACACCCCCTTACACGCAGCATCTTCCGCAAACGAAAAACACCCGGAGATTTTCCATCTCCGGGTGTTTTCATTCGGTAGCGGTGGAGGGACTCGATCCCTCGACCTCACGATTATGAGTCGTGCGCTCTAACCAGCTGAGCTACACCGCCATCATCGCCACTTTGATACGGACCGCCAACGGTCTGTGTCTAACGTCGCGTGACGGGGCGCATAAAATGACAGAGCCCCCTGACGGAATCGAACCGTCGACCTTTTCCTTACCATGGAAACGCTCTGCCGACTGAGCTAAGGGGGCATTACTTCGTTTGCATTGCAGTTTGTTTTAACCGCATCGCTTGAAGCCTGAGTTAGCTTAACCACCTAGCAGCGTTTTACACAAATCGGCAGCTCAGATAGAGATTTCAGACTCATTCACGACTACCTTTGCAAACTTTCAGCCGATAGCTTGTTGTGCCCCGACGGCACATCACGCGCTAACTCCTCATTGCGTGCCGATAGTTTATTGCGCGCCAGTAGCTCGCGTCGCACGAACTTCTGTCACCCAACTCTTGCCCCAATTTCCGCCCTCGCCCCCAACTGTGGATATGCACCTCCATTTAGCGAGAAATGTCGCTAGATCGGGAATCTGTTACTGCATCTGGTTTTCATGTATGCATAACCCCAGCTCAGATGCTTCCATTTTTCGGTCACCAAAAATGTAGGTCTTCACTTTCCCGTTCTAGCGACATTCCCACTGTCCCTGCCCCGTTGAGCCGGAAAAACCCACACTCACACAGCAAACCCCAGAACTCCAGATAGCAAAACCCGGTGGCCACCTCCCGCATCGGGAAGCAACCACCGGGTTGTTGTTTTTGCCATTCGGCGCTGTGCCAGATGATGGATTCGAACCAACGAAGGCAGAGCCGGCGGATTTACAGTCCGCTCCCTTTGGCCGCTCGGGCAATCTGGCATGCACCATTCGGTGCGCTGGTAACTCTACTACGAACAGCCCCAACTTATGCAAATCGCCTGCACAGGGAGGCCACACCCACCTTCAGACCACACACTCAAGCCACCGGAATCCCGCCCCACCAAAAACCGTCCGAATCCACCCCTAGCCACCGAAAGGAAGACAACCGGCGGACTCCCCAGCCGACTATCCCAGTCGCTCCAAGGCAAAATCCATCAGCTGTCGCAGCGCATGGGTCACCTGGTTATCCGGCAGTTTCGCCAGCTCCTGCTCACCGTACTGGCGGTAGCGCTGCACCACCTCAAACGACTTCTCGCGGCCTTCCGAACCACGGATAAGTTCCAGAGCCTCGTCCACCAAGGCATCCTCAGTCACAGGTCCGGTGAGAATCTCGCGGAGTCGCGCCCCTGTGGCGTCATCCTGTCGCAGTGCATAAAGAACCGGCAGGGTGAACACGCCCTCGCGCAAGTCCGTGCCAGGCACCTTTCCGGAGACTTCGGGATCAGCCCAGATGTCGATGATGTCATCGACGATCTGGAAGATCTGACCGACATTGCGGCCAAACCTAAACAGCGCCTCGCGGTGCTCGTCCGAAGCACCGCTGTGCAGCGCACCCAGCCAACCAGCAGAAGCAATGAGCACACCAGTCTTCTCCTGGATCACAGTCAGATAGTGCTCAATCTCATCCTCACCCTCGCGGGCGCCGATAGTCTCGCGCATCTGGCCAGTGACGAGCTCGCGGAAAGTCTCCGCAAAGTGCTGCACCGTGTCAGTGCCCAGCTGCGCCATAATGTCGCTGGCAATGGCGAACAGATAATCGCCTGCCAGGATGGCGACAGAGTTGTTCCATCGCTTATTCGCAGACTCCGCGCCGCGACGCTGATCGGACTCATCCATCACGTCGTCGTGATACAGCGTTGCCAGGTGGGTCAGCTCTACCACTGCGGCAGCCTCGTTCACCCGCTGCGCCGTCGGATTCTCACCGTAGTAAGCCGCCAGCAGCGCAAACATCACGCGGAAGCGCTTACCACCAGCGTCGAAAAGGTGGCTGATCTTGTCGGTAAGGAAGGACTCGCCAACCGACAGTCGATCCTTAAGCAGCTGCTCCACCTGCTGCATCGACTGGCCCAAGGCCTCGTTTAGTTGCGCGTCCCCGACGTCAGGGAGCACCGGTTTACGGGGTGTGGCACTTGGCATGTCCGTGGTCAGCCTCGACTTTTCCTCTTTAACGCCACATGCTGGTACAACCGTGTACTTCGCATGTGTTTTTTACATGTCTATCGACACTTTAGTCGATCGGCGGGACGGTGTTTAACCCACATGCATACTTCACGTCTCTTAATTCCGCTACCGTTTCCCCAGCACCGACGCGACCTCCGCCCCACCTCCGTGAAACAATGGTGGTCGATGAATTCCCCTTTCGTTGAAACCCCCACGAATGCGCCTGCCAAGGTCGACGCCGATCTCGTCGTCGTGGGCGCAGGACCAGCCGGTTCCGCCGCCGCATTCCACGCCGCCCGCGCAGGTCTGGATGTCGCATTGGTGGACATGGCTGATGTCCCCGGCACCGGCGCTTTATCCGCCGAGAATTCCCCCACCCAATCCACTGGGCGCGATAAGACCTGCGGCGATGGATTAACTCCCCGCGCCGTCGCCGCACTCGAATCAATGGGCGCAGCGGATCTCCTCGACGATGCGCCCCACATCCGCGGCCTTAAACTGCATGGTTTCGGCGGTTCCATTACTGCCCCGTGGCCCGTGGGCAGCTTTCCGCGCCACGGTTCGGCTATCCCCCGCTCACGCCTGGATGCTTCCCTAGCAAGGCTCGCTATCGCTGCGGGTGCGCGTTTTATCCAGGCCAAGGTGGGTGACGCCACCTGCGATCCAACCACCCAGCAACTCATCGAGGTGACGGGCACTCGCACCGGTGCAGGAGTGCAGAGGAAGTCAACAGCAAGCACACACCTGCGGCTGAGCGGGCGTTTCTTTGTGCTGTCCGAAGGCGTGCGAAGTGGCATCGCCCGGAAGTTAGGTGTGAAGTGGGATAAAGGTCTGGTCCATGGCATTGCCGCCCGCAGTTACGTCAACACTCCTTTCGGCGATGAACCGTGGATTCACTCGCATCTGGAGCTCAACGATGCTGACGGCACCGCGCAGCCTGGCTACGGCTGGGTATTCCCGCTAGGCAATAGCGGTGATACCGGCCGGGCTAACCTCGGCTGTGGTGTGCTGGCCACCACTAAACGCCCGGCAAAGGTGAATACCAAGAAGCTGCTGCGCGATTATGCCCAACAGGTTGGTGAGGATTGGGAAATCGACGGAGAGCCGGAATCTATCACCTCTGCACTGCTACCGATGGGCGGTGCCGTTAGCCGGGTGGCAGGGCCGAACTGGGCTGCAATTGGCGATACGGCGGCGCTGGTTAATCCGCTGAATGGTGAAGGCATCGACTATGCCTTGGAATCCGCCGAACTACTCATCCGGTTGTTGGTGGAGGAATGGGGAAGGCCGGAGAAGTGGGCGTCCCGAATTAGGGGCAACAACGGCTCCGGCATCGAGCCAGAATGGACGGCCGAGCTCGAAAGACAGTATGGACAGGCATTCGGGTTGGCGCGACGACTGGCGGTGGTTCTGACGATGCCGGGGCTAATGAGTGCACTCGGGCCGCTGGGTATGCGCGGGCCGCTGGCGAACCGCACGATGGGGGTGGCGACGCGCCTGATGGGGAATTTGGCCAGCCCGGAAGATCGCGATTTTGCCGCACGGATCTGGAGAGGTGCAGGGCGCGTGGTGAACCTCGCGCCGATCGATAAGCCCTTCGCCGCGCGGGGCTAGACGCGCAGAACTACCGGCGCTGGGCTAGTAGCGCAGGACTATCGGCGAATGGCGCTGTGGAGAGCGACAATTCCGCCTGTGAGGTTCTGCCAGCCGACTTCGTCCCAACCGCACTCGCGGATCTCGGCGGCGAGTTCCTCCTGGCCGGGCCAAGCGCGGATTGACTCGGCAAGGTACTCGTAGGCATCCGCGTTAGAGCTGACGACCTTCGCGACCTTCGGAAGGGCGCGCATGAGGTATTCCTTGTAGACAGTTTTGAAGATGGGAATGACGGGGGTGGAGAACTCTGCCACGGCGAGCTTGCCGCCTGGCTTTGTCACACGCGCCATTTCACGCAGGCCAGCGCGGAAGTCCACGATGTTTCGCAGACCGTAGTTAATCGTTACGGCGTCGAAGGTCTCGTCTGCGAAAGGAAGGTTGGTGCCGTCGGCACACACCATTGGCACGTCGCGGTGGGAGCCCGCGGACAGCATGCCGAAGGAGAAGTCGCAGGCGATGCATGTCGCTCCCGTACGAGCGAACTCTTCGGTGGATACGCCCGTACCAGCAGCAAGGTCGAGCACCAAGTCGCCGGGCTTTAAGTCCAGGCGCTTGCGGGTGCGGCTACGCCAATAGCGATCCTGGCCGAAGCTCAACACCGTATTAGTGAGGTCGTATTTCTTACCCACTGCGTCGAACATCGACGCAACTTCCTGCGGTTTCTTTTCCAAACTTGCCCGAGACACGACACACATCTTAGCGTGCCTCGATGCATACCCCGATCGCACCCGGCTAAGGGGGCGGGGCTATCCGCGGATTGGGGGTTGCGTTAGCGCACCACTGGTTCTGCGGAACCTTTCGCTTCGGCCACTAGGTCTGCTTCTACAGCCGCCTGCTCCGACTGGGATTCGACGGTGGTCTGACGTACCTCGCGTACACCGGTGAAGTCGCGCTGCGAATTGGTGCGGGGTGCAGCCTTGCCGCCCTGTGCAATGGCTTGACGATAGTAGCCGAGTAGCTGGTCACATAGGCTAGACCAGCTCTTGTTCTGCACACCTTCGAAGGCGTTGTCCCGGTAGGAATCCACTCCCCCAGCGAGGATGGTATCTACCGCGTCAACCAGCTCGGCCTCGAAGTTCTCCACGTTCAACAGGAAGCCGTTGTGGCCGGGCTTAATCAAATCGATCGGACCCCCGGCTGCCGGGCCGATGGTTGCCACACGGGAAGCCTGCGCCTCCTGAATGGCCTGACAGAACGTCTCGAACTGGCCGGTATGTACGAAAATATCCAGGCTGGCAAATGCGTGGGCTAGATCCTCGCCGTAGAGTCCGCCGGTAAACACCGCGGTGGGCATCAGTGCTTTCAGGGAGTCCATCTCTGGGCCATCGCCAACAATGACGATCTGCACGTCGTCTCGTCCATTCAACGCTGCCATGCGCTCCACGGACTTCTCAGCAGCCAGGCGCCCCACGAAACCGACGATCTTCCGGCGGTTCTCCAGCTCCATCACGTCGGTTTCGCCTGCTTTTCCACAGCGCTTTTCTTCACCAGCCAGCAGCCACTCACGACGCAGCTCCGACGAGCGCTTCGAGGGGTGGAAGCGTTCCGTATCCACCCCGCGACCCCAATGGGCCACACCACGCACCTTGTTTTCTTCCAGCTCGCGCATCGTTACGGAGCTTGGCGCCAACGTCATTGCGCACATGTTGTGCATGACACGCACCCAGCGCCAAGCCATTTTGGACAGGAACTTCAATTTGTAGTTGTTGGCGAATCCCGCCACGTCAGTCTGGAAAATCGCCACGCAGGGAAGTTTGAGCGCCCGAGCCGCCACAGCACCCGCACCACCCAGTACGAAAGGGCTAGCCAGATGCACAACATCCGGCTGGAATTTCTTCAGTTCGGTGTACACGCTCGGCATTGGCACGCCGATCGGCAGAGAGTTAATACCCGGCACATCGACAGCAGGGACGCGCGCAATGCGGAACCCCTCATAAGTCGCAATTTCTTCTTGCCCGTCTTTCGCACTCGGTGCAATAACTAGCGCTTCGTGCCCATTGGCTCGCAGGTGTTCCAGCACGCGGAGTACGGAATTTACAACCCCGTTAACATTGGGCAGAAAGCTCTCGGCAACAATCGCAACTCGCATACCCTTCAGCATCCCTTTTGTAGTTCACGCCCGCGTTTCGTCTGGGTAAAAACATTAACAAGTCTAGGGAAACAAAAGGTTACTTTCGCTACTCAAAGTTTATGTTTCTTTTCCCATCGCCGAATCAGCAGCATCAGAACAGCGCACACGGCAAGCCCCACGGTCATTGAAGACAACGCAGGAAGAAATGCCAACGTCCATCCTCGCCCCTGCACTTTGACGTTTTCCGGGTCACTGACCTGGTATTCCACGCGCACATTCTGGCCTTCAACAAGACCGGACGAGTACTTTAGCCCTTCCTCCGGCTGCCGAAAATTGCCTTCTGCATCGCGGAAACGCACGGTCGTTCGCAGGGTTTGTACCGACACAACCTCCGCCGTCGCCTCCCCCTTATCCCGCGAGATCGCATAGTCATCAATCGCAGAGGTGACGATCATGCCACCGCAGACCAAAATCACTATTGCCGCAAGCCCGATCACCACCTGCTTGACTCGCCTTAAACGGCGGGCAATTCGAAATTGCTTCGGGGTGAGCTCGTGGTTTCTCAAGCGATTCATCAAGCGCCCGCAATTCTTTTTTCTATTTCTCGACGCCCACCTCTGCTCACCTTCACTTCCAGCACCGTGATCCCATGTGCCCCGATCTCAGCATGCTCATCGATGGCCATTGCGAGTTCCTCTACGTTGGTCGCTAGTTTGTGCTCTACCCCAAATCCAGCGCAAAGCTCTGCAAAGTCCAAGTCCAACGGAGTACCGAAGACCCGTTCGAAAGCCGCGGTGCCATCAGCGAAGGTGCGCAAGTTCTCTGCCCCCGGCTCCAAGGTCTCGAATATCCCGCCGCCGCTATCGTTGGTCAACACGATAAGCAGGTTATCGGGGCGCGGTTCCAATGGTCCGATATTCAGCCCACCGAGATCATGGGCAAAAGTCAGATCCCCCATCACAGCGATCGTGCGCGGTGCGCGGATAGCCGTCGGGTCAGCATGAGCGTGAGCCATCGCGGCCCCCACTGCGGTGGAGATCGTCCCGTCGATCCCCGCCGCCCCACGATTAGCTATAGTCTGCACGCCGTCAAAGGGCAGCCCGGCGCGGGAGGCATCTCGCACCGCTGTCGAAGCCCCTAGTACCAAGAGGTCACCGTCGCGCAGGGCGTCAGCAACAACGGCGACAGCGTGTACCGCCGTGAAGGGTTCGTGCTCGGCGAGTGCGTCGCGCACCTGTCCAGCTCCCATGTCGCTAATGGCGCGCGCTACTTGAAGCCACGTTTCTGGTTGCTCGCCGTGCGGGCGGACAGAACTGCCGACTTCGTCCACATTGCCGAATACATCGGTGACGTTACGGGTGTCGCTGAGGGCGATGACGTTGATGTCCTTGTTGGCCAGGAGTTTTGTGACGCCACGGTGGAGGGTTGGCCGGCCGATCACCACGATCTGTTCCGGGGTGGTGACCGCCGAATACTCGCCATCACCGACGACCTGGGTGCTAAACATGTCAACGGCCGCGCTATGGACAGGGAAGTCCGGGGCGGGGGCAATAGGCTCCGCAATGGTCGGCACGTCCGCCAATTCATCCATGATCGCTCGCGCCCAGGCAACATCGCTTACCGAACCGGCAATGACGAGAGTACGGCGTGAAAGATCAACCTCAACCTGCCCAAAGGGAAGCGAGCGAACCCCCCGGGGTTCCGGTGTATTGCCGGTGACCGCGCTGGCCCATAGCGAAAGCTCGTCGAGAGTCGGTGGCACCAGCGGCTCCCGCAAAGGAACATCCAAATGCACGCCACCGCCGTCGATGGGGTCAACCGCAGCAGCGACTAACTGACAGACCAGATCGCGTAGCTGCGCGGCAGCTCCGCCGGCTCGGGAGGCATCGGCATCGTCCGGTGCTTTGATGTCTTCCCCTTCCAGCGCCAAGTTTCCTGTATTCAGGGTGCACACTGAATGGGATCCGAAAATCTCCGCCTGATCGATGGTCTGATTTGCGCCAGACCCCAGCATCGAAAGCGGCCGATTCGCCGAGAGAACAATTAACGGTACGCCGGATAGCGTGGCCTCTACCATTGCCGGCAGGCAGTTAGCCACGGCTGTTCCGGAAGTCATGACCACCGGGACGGGTTGGCGGGAAACCTTCGCCAGCCCCAGAGCCAAGAAGGCTGCAGAACGCTCATCCGTACGCACGTGAAGGCGCACCCGTCCCACCCGTTCAGCCTCCACGAAAGCCAAGTTCAGCGGGGAATTTCGCGAGCCGGGGCACAGCACTGTCTCCTGCACGCCACACCGAATTAGTTGATCCACCAACACTAAGGCAGCGTGGACGGCGACAGGGCTGGGAAGCGGCTCAGCAGCCGCAGGAGAAGAATCCTGGGAAGAACTATCGGTGTTAGTCACAGTTCCTCAATTTACCTTTCACCTCGGACAGCCTCGCGGAAGGATCCGCTCACTCTAGGAAGCGATAGGCCGCACTCAGGCGGTTGATCCACCAGTCACGACGCTCGCCGGTGACGCGGAACTCGTTGAGGAGGTCCGGATCCGGAGCAACTGCGCCGGCGTGCATACGCCCATCCACGATCCGACGTTCAGCGAGGTCGCGGACGAAAAGAGTACCTGTGGCTAAGCCGGCTGCATTGGGTTCGGCAACCATGCCGTCGTCATCTATATGCGCCAGGCTGGCGGCTGCTCGCAGCCCCGCTCCCAGCCCCACTGCGGTATCCAATGCAGAACTCACCGTGATGGATACCCCACGCTTGGCTACCTCGCTAGCTACCCGGCGCAATTGGTCCACACCTCCCAGCGGTGGCACTTTGAGGACGGCAACGTCGCATGCGCCCGCGCTCGCTACCTCTTTGACTGCGGCGATCGGGTCGATGCTTTTGCGAATGGCCTCGTCTGCGGCCACACGCACAAAAAGCCCCCGCCGCATGAGGTTCTGGCGTACCTCCGCCAGCTCGGCGATGGTGCGACAAGGCTGCTCCACATAATCCAACGGACCGTCCGCAGCGAGGGTTTCCACCGCTTCTAATGCCTGCTGTACGGTCCAGCCGCCGTTAGCGTCCATGCGAATCTTCGGAGCCACAACCCCCTGGTCGGCGTACCATTCTCGAACCGCGCGGACGCGTTGAATATCCTGCTGCATGCTGATCCCAGGATCCTTCGCCAAAGCAGATTTTTCCGCAACCTTGACCTTCACCGTAGTGCAACCGGGGTAGCGCGCCATGAGGTCATCAATGATCTCGGGCTGTGCCGCCACATCAACTGCGGGGATGGTGGCATTCACGGGAACCCATTCCTCCTGCTCACCCTGCTCGCTGTATCCGAACTGAATCGCCGAGCGCAGCCACAAGGAGGCTTCCGCCGGCTCATATTCCGGGAAAGGAGCGAACTCTGCCCACTGGGACGGGGCGTCAATAAGCAAGGCCTCACGGACAGCCACACCGCGGAAAGGTACCCGCATCGGCAGAGCAACCACATGAGAGCGCTCAAGCAACTCGGCGAGCGGCGGTAGGGCAATGGCAGCGGATTTGGAAGTCTCAGTGTTCATTCTCCCTACCTTGCCAAAAATTGCTGCCCGATAGAATGGCGAACATGAGCGAAAACAGCAGCAATCCCTTCAAGCCCGAACTATGGCGACCCGTGGACACCCCCGGTGTCAACGATTTCACCGACATCACCTACCATCGCCACGTCGGCGAGGGGCGGGCGAATGGTATCGTGCGTATCGCATTTAACCGCCCTGAAGTGCGCAATGCTTTCCGTCCTCATACCGTCGACGAGCTGTACCGGGCGCTAGATCACGCGCGTCGCACCCCGGATGTCGGCACGATCCTACTGACCGGCAACGGGCCATCCCCGAAGGACGGCGGCTGGGCTTTCTGTTCCGGCGGCGATCAGCGTATCCGTGGTCGTTCTGGCTACCGCTATGCCACCGAGCACACTGGGGACGTGGCAGCGGCGGATGAGTCGAGTGTGGATACGGCACGCGAAAAGGTCGAGGGAGGCCGCCTGCACATCCTGGAAGTGCAGCGTCTGATCCGAACGATGCCGAAGGTTGTCATCGCCGTGGTTAACGGCTGGGCTGCAGGTGGTGGACACTCGCTGCACGTGGTGTGCGACATGACAATTGCTTCCCGGCAGGAGGCGCGGTTCAAACAAACCGATGCGGATGTCGGGTCTTTCGACGCAGGCTATGGCTCGGCGTATCTGGCGCAGATGGTGGGGCAGAAGTTCGCGCGTGAGATCTTCTTCCTGGGCCGGACATATAGCGCCGAGCGGATGCAGCAGATGGGCGCGGTGAATATCGTCGCTGACCACGGCAGCTTGGAGGACGAGGCTATTCAAGCTGCTCGCGAGATCAACACGAAGTCCCCCACTGCCCAGCGCATGCTGAAGTTCGCCTTCAACCTGGCCGATGACGGTCTGATGGGGCAGCAAGTCTTCGCGGGCGAGGCCACACGACTGGCCTACATGACCGACGAAGCGGTCGAGGGCAAGGAGGCCTTTTTGGAGAAGCGTGAGCCACGCTGGGAGCCCTTCCCTTATTACTACTAGGGCTAACTAGGGTGCGCCCTTGCTTTTAGCCGCTCTTGCTTTTAGCCAGCCCGGAGCAGCGCTAACTTGGTAGCGTTAGCAGCATGAACATTTATAAAGATGTTTGCATCACCATTTCCCGCATCCTGGTGGGCATCGTGCTGCTGGCGCATGGTTGGCAAAAATACAATTCCTGGACCATCGACGGTACCGCTAAATCCTTCGAGTCCATGAGCGTCCCATGGCCGAACGCTTCCGCACAGTTCGCAACATATTTCGAACTCGCTGCCGGTGTGCTGCTTATCCTGGGTCTGCTGGTTCGGATCGTCGGCCCAATCTTGTTTGTGCAAATGGTCTTCGCATTTGGTTTCGCGCACTGGGGTAAGGGTGTCTTCGTTTCCGATGGCGGCTGGGAGCTTGTCGGTCTTCTGGGCGCCGCGGGTCTCGCCCTGGCAGCGTATGGCTCCGGCCGTTTTAGCTTGGACTACCTCTTTATGACGCCCGTACGTGCCCGTAAGGAACGTAAGGAAAAGACGGCCAAGGAGGCTGAAACGGCTAGGGGCAATGAAGCTTTCGGCCTAAACAACGGCAACTTTGCACCCGCAGGTGCGCCGGCTGGATCGGTCGGGAATCAGAATATGGCTCCGAATTCGGGGCAGGCGCAGGGTCAGGCTCAGAGGCAGAATCCGGGGCAGAATCCTTTCGGCAATTACGGTTCCCCGGCTCAGCGCTCGAATAGCCAGGGCCTGAATAGCCAAGGCGCTAACAACCAGAGCCTGAATAACCAAGGTGCTAACAACCAGAGCAACAACATGTGGAATAACGCACGCCGCGACACCAGCGCCGCCGCGGGTGGTGCCGGTGTCATCGGCGGCAGCAATGCCACTCCGTTTGGTAGCTCCCAATATGGCGACAGCTCCAATGCCGATGCGCCTACCACCCAGTGGAACAGCAACCAGGGCAATGGACCGTCGAGCAACAGCTTCGGCGATTTCTCCAGCTCTGGTTCTGGTTCCAGCTCTGACGGTGGCTCCGATGCTGGCGGTGACGGCGGCGGAGATGGCGGCGGTGGCGACTAAAGGCCAAACGCCATCCGCGAGCCACTTTTAAGGCTCGCCCACCACTACCCCGCCGGAGGAGCTGATAGCTTCCCGGCGGGTTTTGTTGCTTTCAAGTACGAACTTAAGGTTGGAACAAAAAATACTTGACGTTCCCAACAGTTGTTAACTACCCTATGTTCTATCGTTAGAAACTCAACGTCGTCGAAGGAAGGAGGGTAGGCATCATGTTTAACCCATTCAACCAGCTCCGAGCTAAGCTCCGAACCGCTGTCACCACCAAGGGCCCTGATCCGGCTGCGCATTTTGCGTCGATTCACGCCGCCGGCACACGCGTCGCAAATGCACACCGCACACGCAACACACACGCACCAACCGAGACAGATTCCCTCCTCCTTCCCGCACAGTATCGCCACTACCTAAAGGCAAACAACGATCTCCCGACCCCTTCTTTGAACGCCTTGGATACACGCAGCCCCTCCTACCTCGACATCGTCGCTTACCTCATCGACACCGGGAAAACCCCGGCCACTCGCCAGGATGTACAGGCTAGTTTCTTGGCCATCCATAAGCGTCTACCCGGCCCGGAGGAGCTGGAAGCCACTGTAAAGCGCGTCCAGGAATTCGGTCTTCAGGCCGACTAACCCCTCGCCGGAGCAACATAGCCCTCGTGCGCACCTCTTGCGCGCGGGGGTTTTGCTTCGCCCCCTCCCCCTCCTCCGAATGTCGCACCCCTTACAAGCCGTCACAGGGACAGGGCACACCTCTAGGCAGGTTGTACATTGGTCAGCATGACCGGAAATCCCGCCTCCGTTCCCTTGCAGCCAACTGTCATCAGCGCTTCCTCGCCCGAACTCTTCGCCGACTCCCTGGAGGCACTCCAGCAACTCCTCGCAGAGGAACTCTCCCTCCTCCCACTCCCCGCAGACTGGCAACAAACCTGCCCCGACCTGCCGGAACAAATGCGCGCGGGAAGCACAGACAAAGCAGACAGCGTAGCGCCGGGCACACTCATCGCCTGTACCTCCGGCTCCACAGGCACCCCGAAAGGCGCAGTGCTCGGCCCCAGCCAACTCTCCACCAGTGCGGACGCCACCGTCTCCTTCATGGAGCACCACTTTCAAGCCCAACCAGGGGCATGGCTGCTCACACTTCCAGCGCATCACATCGCCGGGCTGCAAGTCCTACTCCGTAGCCTCCGAGCGGGCTATACTCCCATCGCAGCCCAGCACTTACAGCAGGGATCGCACTTCAACACAGCTGGTTTCGTCGCGGACACGCTGCACCTCGCAGACACTTATCCAGGTGCAGATCTTTACACTTCCCTCGTCCCCGCACAGCTGGAAAGGATCGCCACAGACCCCGCCGCCGTGCAAGCACTGACACGCTACGCCTGTGTACTGGTCGGCGGGGCAGCAGCGCGTGAGGGCGTCATAAAGAAGATGGCGGAAGCAGGAGCGAAGATCGCACTGACCTACGGGTCGAGCGAAACGGCCGGAGGGATGGTATACAACGGGCATTGCCTACCGGGAGCACGGGTGCGGATTAGTGACGCCGACGAGCGCGGAGCCGGGCGGGTGCGGATCGCGGGACCGATGGTGGCCGACGGCTACCGCAACGTGGACTCAGCAGAGGCGTTCCCGACTGCGGGAGAGTTTCTAACCTCCGACATTGGAGTGCTGGACGGTGACGTGCTGCGGATTCTGGGGCGCGCCGACGGGGCGATCAACACGGGCGGATACAAGGTACTTCCCGAGGAGGTTGAAAAGGCCCTTTGTCAAAGCGTTCCCGGCGCGGAAGCTGCCTTTGCCGCGGGCATAGAAGACCCACAGTATGCAGAGTTCGGCGAGTCGATTGGGGTGCTGGTAGTTCTCAACGACGGCGTTGATCGAGCCACCGCACCCGACATTACCGAGATGGTGCGTACAGCCATGCGCGGGCAAGTGAAGCCCGAACTACTCCCCCGGCGCGCCTGGGTAATCAACGAAATGCCAACCACCGGCCCGGGGAAAACCGACCGCCAACGGGCCGCGAAAATATTGCGCGAAATGTTGCAGGAGAGTACTCAGAAAGCCACGCCTATTGGGGGACTAGAATAAAGGTTTTTGTACGAGTGCCATTAAGAGTGTGAGCTCTAGAAAGGCGAACCATGACCTCCACCAGCAGGCAGCACCCCGGAGCAACCCCAGCTCAGTGGCTCGAAGGGGCACGCCCGCACACCTGGGCCAACGCCGTTGCCCCTGTGCTTGCGGGCACAGCTGCCGCCACCCTGGAGGGTGCCGCCAACCCACTGCGGGCGGTTCTGGCCGGGGTTGTTGCCCTCGCGATGATCGTGGGCGTGAACTACGCCAACGACTACTCCGATGGCATCAAGGGAACGGACGACGACCGTTCCGGGCCGCTGCGTCTGACCGGCAGTGGCCTTGTGGAACCGCGGAAGGTGAAGTACGCCGCGTTTGCCGCCTTCGGAGTGGGTGCCGTTGCCGGCATTGTGCTGAGCGTGCTGAGCGCTTGGTGGCTAGTACTCGTAGGTGTGGCCTGCATTGCGGGCGCTTGGTTCTACACCGGTGGAAAGAACCCGTACGGTTATCGGGGACTAGGCGAAGTAGCTGTGTTCGTCTTCTTCGGCCTGGTGGCGGTGCTGGGCACGGAGTTCACCCAGACCGGCGCCGTGAGCTGGCGGGGCGGGCTGCTGGCCATTGCCGTCGGTAGCCTTTCCAGCGCGGTGAACCTAGCCAACAACTTGCGCGATATTCCCACTGATTCTGTCACCGGAAAGATCACGTTGGCTGTGCGTCTGGGGGATGCAAACACCCGCCGACTGTGGGTGGGGCTGGTCGCCCTGGCGGTAGTGGTGACTATCGGCATTAGCGTCGGCCACTGGTGGGGGCTGCTTGCGCTGCTGGCTGTGCCGCTGTTTGTGATTGCCGCCAGCCCTGTAACTCGTGGCGCCGAAGGAAAGGCGCTAATCCCCGTGCTGGGCATGCTGGGGCGTGGAATGCTGCTGTGGTCGATTCTGGAGTTTGTCGCCGCGCTGTTGGCCTAGCGAAACTCCACCCCGTGGAAACGAACCTTCGCTTCGATCTCGCGGGTAAGCCCTGCTCGCCACGTTGAGGGCACCACAGAGCCCAAAATGAAGTTCACGCCATAGGAATCGACGCTATAAATCCCCTTTGGCAGCGATGCCGTGGGATTGACCCGATAGCGCTCCAAGGCCGATTCATGCCCTAGGCGAGTACGGAGTTCAACCCTTACTTCGAACTGTCCATCCAGGGTGCCCGTGCTCCTCGTCCAGTTCCTTGCCAGTTCCTGTCCAAGTCCAACCGAGAGTGGCCCTGTGGTGTTGTAACGAAGGTCGTACACGCTCACCCGTGCTATATCTCTCCACGGTATCCGCACTGCCGCATCGCCCACCCCAAAATCATCGGCGATAAAAGCCGGGTTCACCCCCTCCCGCGCGCTGGCGTTAGCCCGTGCATTCACGTCCTTCTGGCTCATGTACCAGCCCCACAGCGCGATGCCCACGATGGCGATGGCAACCAAAGGAACCGGGGATTTCTCTTCGATGGCCATAGCCACGCATGCCACCACCAGCCCGAGGAATAACAGCCCAATCGTAGCGCCGCCGATCTGCTTCTTGCGTTGGTGACGGGAGTCTGCCCATACAACCACGTCCCGCGGTTTGCCGTTCATAGCAGCGAGTCTAATCCGCAGATGACCGCCACCAAGATCGGTGGACAAACTGTAGAGAAATTAATCGTCCAAACGCTCGCGCAGCTGGTCACGTAGCTCCTGCCGGTGAGCCTGGCGCTCGGCATCCCACCGCGCGATTTGTTCGGTGACGCGCAGGCGCAGCCCCTTGAACATAAACATCGACAGAGGCAGCGCCAGGATCAGCGCCAGCGTCATGCTCACCAGCAGTGGGAAGTAGTCTGCCATGCCCAGCAAAATCACGATCGAATGGATGATGAACGTCAGCACCAGGAACAGCAGCAGGCGCAGGAAGGCATATAGCGCTACGTCACGGACGGCCTTGCCCTTGTCGAGGTTCTTGCCGTCTTTCTTGTTGACGCCCTCATCGCCAGCGGCCGCAGTATCAGCCGAAGCCTTAGCCTGGTTCTTCGCATTCACATCTTCGTTAGCCACGCACACCACACTACGTTTAGCCCGTGAAGTTCCGTTAATCGTCAAGCCGCAGGTGCTTGTCTGAGGATCCTTTAGGATTGTCTACATGGGTCGACTTCTTTTGCTCGCTTTGTTCATCGTCACTCTCGTACTGCTGTGGAAAGCATTCGGTCCACAGACCTGGGGAAATGCTCAGCAGCGCCGGCGTGGGGGCGTCAATAGGAACAACGAAGTGGCGAGGAACCACAAGGGGCCGGACGACGACCCGGATTTTCTATGGAACATCGAGAAAGAGCGCTTCAAGCAGCGGCGTGCGCAAGAGGCCAAAGAAGCCGAAGAGGCTGAGCGTAAACGACGCGTGGAGCGACGGGAGGAACTCCGGCGACGCGAGCAGCAGGAACGAGAGCAGCACAACCCGAACCAGAGCAACAACGATCCTGAGCAGGAGTAGCGCTAGCGAACCTACAAAAGCTTCACGCGGGGTGAGCGCCCCGTCCGGTAGTGGTCGATCAGCAGGAAGATGTTGTCCCAGTTCTTGTAGATCTCAGCCCGGCGCAACACATCCGTATCCTCGGAGCTTTCCGAGGTTCGGCCCCCGTCGGCCGCGCGATACAACGGTCCAGGCATCGGCGGCGGCACTCCTGGCACGGCAGGCGCCTGGCGACGCTGCTCATGTTGAATGATCGCCTGTTCGAACACCAGCTCCGGAAGATTCGGAGAAATGCCGGCGAAATGTGCATAGTCCAGCGCCGGGTCACCGACCGTCATGTCGGAGAAGTCGATGACGCCCACGCCTCCTTCAGCGTTCCACAGCATGTGTTCCTCGTGCAGTTCGCCATGAGTCAGCGCCCGCTGCTGGTTCGGCCGGGCGAGAAGGTCATCAATCTGGCCAAATATTTGCTCTACGAAGTCCAATTCCGCGACCGTGAGGTGCGGAACCAGATTTGCTTCCACGCGAGACTTCATCAGTTCATTTTTGCCCGGGAGAGTGCGCGGGGCATGGCTCAGAGTGGAGGTCGAAGCACCGTCAGTCCACCAGGAATCCACGCGGCTCATTGGCAGGACATCGGGGTCGAAGGCGTGCATCGTGGCCAGTAGACTTCCCAGCTGCTCGGCCACCCAGGCACGTTGACTGGCGGAAAGCGACTGCCACAATTCCGCGCTCAGTGGTTCGCCCAGCATTTCCGTCTGCATGGTCAGCATCACGGGTTCGGCGGTGTTGAAAGTCCCGCGCGCGTAGGCCTGCCGCACCGTCCCCGGCACACGTACCTTTGTGCGGCGGAACAGTTGCGCGATCAGCGAAGATTCCAGCATGGCTTGGGCTCGGTATTCCTTTTCGAAGGGCACGCGAACCACGACAGATTCCGGGAGCATGTCGTTAAGCTCGTATTCCTTGGATCGCAGCCCGTCCAGAATCACCACCGCATGGTCGATGCCCTGCTTCGGCACGCGCTGCCCCGACCATTCCAGATCGCGCCATGTGCGTGCCACCAGGCCGGGGATCGTCTCGATAGAGATAGCCACTTGTCTACCGCTCTTTTCCGCGTTTCATTAATGCGCTGAGGTACTGTCCATATGCGCTTTTGCCTAGTTTGTCTGCTGACGCCCGCAGTTGTGCATCATCGATGTACCCCAGGCGCCAAGCAACTTCCTCCGGGCAGCTGATCTTCAGGCCTTGCCGCTGTTCGACGGCACGGACGAAGTCGCCAGCAGCGGCGAGATCATCTACCGTTCCGGTGTCCAACCAGGCGGTTCCGCGCGGCAGTACCTCCACGTGCAGGCGTCCTTCGGCCAAATAGCGACGGTTGATGTCGGTGATTTCCAGTTCCCCGCGCTCACTGGGCTCCAGTGACTTAGCGATCTGCACTACGGCGTTGGAGTAGAAGTACAGTCCCGGTACCGCGTAGTTGGACTTCGGCTCAGCGGGCTTTTCCTCCAAGCTCAGCGCCGTGCCCTCGCGGTCGAACTCCACCACGCCATAGGCTTCTGGCTCGGCCACCCAGTAGGCAAAGATCGCTCCGCCTTCGGGGTTGTGGAAGCGCCGCAGTTGGGTTCCCAGGCCGGTGCCGTAAAAGATGTTGTCGCCCAGAACCAGAGCCACGGAGTCATCGCCGATGAAGTCTTCGCCAACGATAAAGGCCTCAGCCAGACCATTCGGCTGATCCTGAACCGCATAGCTGATTTGTACTCCGAACTGCGAGCCATCGCCGAGGAGGCTGCGGAACTGCTGCGCATCCGCACCCGTGGTGATCACCAGAATGTCGCGGATCCCTGCCAGCATCAGGGTGGTCAGTGGGTAGTAGATCATCGGCTTGTCGTACACGGGCACTAGCTGTTTGGAGACGCCCTGTGTAATCGGCCAAAGCCTCGAACCGGTTCCTCCGGCCAGGATGATGCCCTTCATTAGTTGGTATCTCCCTGCTCGGGAGCCCACTCATCAGCCGACTGCAGCGCCTCGGCCCAATCCGCGCGCAGTTGTGCTTCCCATGCACGTACCTCCCGGTAGTTCGGCAAACGATCGCGTACCTCACTGAGGCTCGGTGCCGCATGGTCTTTGTCCGAGAGCACGGCTTCTTCCTTTGTGACGCCCCACGCCACAGCCAGTTCCGTATCAAACGGGTCGATGCCGTATTCCCGCTCTGGGTTATACGCTTCGGTGACCAGGTAGTTCACCGTCGTGTGGTCGGCATGTGCACGGAAACCATGTCCTACGCCCAAGGGTACGTAGACGCTGACATTATTCTCCGCTGACAGCTCCACGGTGATGTGCTGGCCGAACGTCGGCGACCCCACCCGCACATCCACGAGTACGTCGGTAATAGCGCCCGCCAGGCAGCTGACAAACTTCGCCTGTCCTGGAGGAACGTCTGCCAAGTGGATGCCACGCACCACGTCTCGCGACGAGCGCGAGAGATTCCCCTGTGCTACTTCGAAGGGGTAACCGAGCTTCTCACCAAAAGCCTCCGCTTTGAAACTCTCGTGGAAACTGCCCCGGCCGTCGCCATGCACGCGAGGCACATACACCCAGGCTCCGGGGATCGGTAAATCCACGATGCTGCCGGGTTCAGCGGCGGCTAGTAGCTCATCGGTGCGCGAGGTCGTATCACTCATAGCTTCTACTTTAGCGGCGTTATGCGGGATCTATTTCTTGCTCGTTATCCCGGTACTTTCTTTCGGACGCCGCCCTGGATTCAACCCACCACTTCTCATTGCGGCGATACCACTCCACTGTCTTGGCGAGCCCGGAAGCGAAATCCGTAAAGTGCGGCTGCCACCCCAACTCGGCGATACTGCTGGGGTCGATGGCATAGCGCCGGTCATGGCCTGGGCGATCCGTAACATGCACAAAATCATCCGCCGGACGGTCGAAGATCTCCAGTAGATCGCGCACAACCTGTAGGTTGGATCGCTCCCCCTCCGCGCCGATCAGGTAGGTCTTCCCCACTTTCCCGGAGTCGAGGATCGCCCACACCGCGTCGTTGTGATCATCCACGTGAATCCAGTCGCGCACGTTCTCACCTGTCCCGTACAACCGGGGCTTCTGCCCTTCGATTAGGCCGGTGATCTGGCGAGGGATGAATTTCTCGGGGTGCTGGCGTGGCCCGTAGTTGTTTGAACAATTCGAAATCGTCGCTTGCAGTCCCCGCGAGCGGACGAACGCGCGTACGAAGTGATCCGCCGCAGCCTTCGAAGCTGAGTAAGGCGAGGACGGATTGTACGGGGTATCCACCGTGAAACGATTCGGGTCGTCCAAAGCGAGGTCGCCGAAAACCTCATCGGTAGAAATATGGTGCAGGCGCACACCAAAATCAGCGGCAGCCTGAGCAACATTCAAGGTGCCCTCTACGTTTGTACGGGCAAAGATCGCCGGGGTGGCCAGCGAATTATCGTTATGGCTTTCCGCCGCGAAGTGCACAATCGCTACCCTCTCGGAGGAAGGTTGCTCGCTGGTGCCGCTCGCCGCGATCACTCGCTCCAAGGCGGCCCGGAATGCCGGGGCGTCTGCCACGTCCCCTTCGATGAACTCCACCCGCCCCGGATAGGCATCCTCCAGCGGGATGCCCTCGTCCGTCCGTAGATTCAACGGATTAGCGGCATACGTGAGGGCGTCAAAAATAAATACCTTGACGTCCGGCCTGGTTTCCAGTGTGCGGTGCACAAAGTTAGCGCCAATGAAACCCGCCCCGCCGGTGACGAGGACAGTAGAGAAAGTGCTCACGCTGTTCCTTTGGTGACTAGTTCAGGCCGGCGTAGGAGTGCAGGCCGGAGACCACCATGTTGATGAAGAAGAGGTTGAATACCATCGTGGCGAAGGCAAAGACGTTGATCCACGCAGACTTCGGGCCACGCCAGCCCGGGGTGGCGCGGGCGTGCAGATAAGCAGCGTAGAGGATCCAAGTGATGAAGGATACGGTCTCCTTCGGATCCCAGTTCCAAAAGCGTCCCCATGCAGCATCCGCCCAGATTGCGCCGAAGATAATACCCAGGCCGAAAATCGGCAGCGCCCACACGGCGGTGCGATAAGCCAGTGCGTCCAGCTTGCTGGCCTCTGGCAGCGGGGCGGCGAACGTCCGCAGCCAACCCTTTTCCTCGCCCTTCGGCTGTGCACGGCGTACCAGATACATCAGCGAAGCCAGGCCAGACATCATGCCGATACCAGCACCAATAGCAACGGTGGAAACGTGAATGACCAGCCAGTAGGACTGCAGTGCCGGAACAACCGGGGCGGTCTCTGCGTATAGCTTGGTGCCTGCGTAGAACAGCAGACCCACGACCGGGGTCAGAATCCATGGCCACATCACACGCATGGCCTTACGGCGCACCATAGACGCGGCGATGACCATGGCAAACAGCGTGACCACACCGACATATTCGAAGAGGTTGCCCCACGGGAAGCGGTTCGTAGCCAGGCCACGCAGAACCACGAACACGGCATGCATCGACACGGCCAGCCAGACCAGCGCCTGGGTAATACCACCCAGTTTGTCCACAAGATTCAGAGACTTGGTTACCTGCTCAGAGCGCAGGCGCTTGGGCAGTTGTGCTTCGAAAACCGCATAGTCAGGCTCCTCGGCCCTACTTTCGTCAGCAACCGAATCCACCCCAGCGCCAACGCCCGCACCGACGGCGACCTTCGCGGTGGAGTTAACCTTTGCAGATTCCTTGGCACGTAGCTTCTCCAGGTCAGCGGCTCGCTGGTGGCGACGGTCATTGGCCATACGCACAATGCCGTAGAACACAAGAGACACGGCAAGAGCCAGCAGATACAAAGCCTCCGCGGTACGGAAGGCTAAGTCGGAGAAATCGGATAGCTGTGGATCGATCTGCATCGAAAATCCTTCTAAAGAAAAGTCTTAAATCGCTACAAAGTGACAGCTTAGCCCCTGTTCACGCGCTTCCACAATCACCTATCTGGGTGAGAAGAAAGGTGATCGTCCACGTGATCTTCCCAATCGGCAGTGTCCACGTCGTAATCCTCGTCGAGGGCCTCTTCTTCCAACCCCAGTACGCGCTCGGCGCGACGGTTGAATTCCTTACCCCAACCGGCGGAATCGGTACGGGAAAGCCCGGCGATCTGGATACGCGTGCCGGCACCCTCCGGGGTCACGCGTACCCAGAAACGACGACGCTTCACAGCCAGGGAGCCGACCAAAGAAACCAGCATGAGCAGGGCAAACACCAGAACCCACGTGGTAGTTGGGTCCTTGGAGATCTGCAGGTTCACAAACTCCTTTGCCCCATCGAAGGTGATCTTCGTACCGTCGTCCAGGGTGACGGACTCACCCTTCGTCAGGTTCACTCGGTCCAGCATCTGCATCTGACCGGAATGCAAAGCCTCACGATCCAGCGAGAAAATATTCTGGCTGCGGCCACCGTCCAGGCCAGTATCACCGCGGTAGACGTCGATGGCCACTGCCGGATCTCGCATCGCCGGGAAGTTGGAGGAAAGGATCTTACCCTTTGGACCGGTCCACTCTGCCGACGGTGCAAATAGTCCCTGCAGCGAAATCTGGTGCTTGCGCCGTTCCTGTAGGTCGGGGTATATACCTGCCGGCGGGTCCCAGCGCACCGCACCGGAGGACAAGAAATAGGTCATGTCGTCCGGGCGGAACTGGACGGTCTCGGTGCGCTTTTCTCCGTTCGGCCACGTAATGGTGAACGTTGGAGCATAACCGTGCCCCTGCAGGTACACGCGGTTGCCCTGGAAGCGCAGTGGGTGGTTCACCTTGAGCGTCTCGTGCTGCCACTGATCCGTGGACTTAAAGGCGGTCTCCTTGTCGGCAAAGTCAATGTTGGACTCAAAACCCACTGCCTGGCCGTTTGGAAGATAGTCACCCTTGAAATCCTTGACGTGAACACAGAAGGGGGTCAGCCCTGTGCCGTCAAAGAGGGGACCATTGCGGAAAGAATCGTAGTTAGACACCGCAGAGTTGCAGAACTGCGACTGTTCGCCCTCGGTGCCGGACACCACGACGACTTGTCCCTCGTAGTAGACCATCTTGCCCGCCGCCACGGCGATGAGAATGCCAACCAGCGACAAGTGGAACACCAGGTTCGCAGCCTCACGCAGATATCCCTTTTCCACCGAGATGGACCATGCCCCGGCGCGGTCGTTTTCTTTATCGACCTCGTTGAGGTTCCAGCCCTTGAATTCCTTCCGCAGGGATTTCTGTACCTCTTCCACTGATTCTTCGACGGTGCCGGAGTAGTGATACGGCATGCGGTCCAAGCGTTTCGGCGCCGGTGGTGGGGAGGAACGCAGTGCCTTGTAGTGGTCAATGCTGCGTGGCAGGATGCAGCCGACCAGGGAAATGAAGAGCAACACGTAGATTGCCACGAACCACGTAGAGCTAAAGACATCGAAAAGCTGCAACTTGTCGAAAACCTGGGCGGTCTTGCCGTTGGCGTCAATATATTCGGCAACCTTGCCCTCGTTGAGCGACCGCTGTGGTAGCAGCGCTCCCGGGATCGCAGCCAGCGCCAGGAGGAAAAGCAGCACCAGGGCAGTCTTCATCTTCGTGAGCCACAGCCAGCCCTTCTTCGGCAAGCTCAGGATCGTCTTCAGCATGGTTGCTCTCTCGTACTTTCGCTTTCTCGTTTTTATTGACGCCTACTTTTTCGACGCCCCGCTCGGGTCAGTAACCCGGGCGGATCAGATCGGCAAGGTCTTATCCGAGATAAAGACCTCTCGGATGTATTCCACAAACACCGACCATTGGCCGGTGACCAGCAGTAGACCGACGATGATAAGCAGCGCGCCACCGATCATTTGAATTGTGCGGGAGTGCTTGCTTAGCCAACCGATCCCCGTCAGTGCCTTGGAGGATCCCAATGCCACGATAATGAATGGTAGCCCGAGCCCCAGACAATAGGCGACGATGAGGATCACACCCCGGGCAGCTGTCATCCCCTGGGTACCGGCGGAGACCGAAATGATCGAAGCGAGTGTGGGGCCTAGGCAGGGGGTCCAGCCCAGGGCGAAAACTCCGCCCAGCAGAGGCGCGCCGGCGATAGTCGTCCAGCGCTTGGGGCTCAGGCGCGTGTCGCGTTGCAGCGGGGAGATGAACCCCATGAACACCACACCCATGGCGATCGTCACCACGCCACCAATGCGCATTAAGAGCGCTTGGTTCAAAGTCAGGGCGCTGATCACACCGAAGACTGTGGCCGTGGCGAGCACAAATACGACGGTAAAGCCCAGCACAAACAACAGTGCAGCAGTGGCCACCCGGCCCCGCTTGGCCTTAACCACCGTGCCTTCTTCGGTGAATTCAGTCTCCGCGCCAACGACTCCCGCTAGGTAGGAGATATAGCCCGGCACGAGCGGGATGACGCACGGCGAGGCGAAGGAAACCAGGCCCGCAGCCGCAGAGACCAGCAGTGCAAGCAACAACGGACCGGCGGCTGCCGTATCCGCGAAGGTCTCTCCGATCGACTCCGCGAGGATCATTTATTTGTCCTCATTCAACAGCGGTTCGACCTGCTCCCACAGTTCCTTATCCGTGATTTCCTTCAAGAAGATATGTGCCGGGCGATGCTTCTTGTCCAACACAATGGTGGTGGGGATGACGGAGGCCGGCACGCCGCCTAGTGCTAGAGCAGTCTTAAACGGCGGATCGTAAATCGACGGGTAGGTAATCCCGTTATCTTTCACGAAATCCTGTGGCTTCTCCTTAACACTGTCTCGCACGTTAATGCCCAGGACGGTACCGCCTCCGTGCTTCTCCAGCTTCTCCTGCACTCGTTGCAGGTCATCGGATTCACTACGGCAGGGGCCACACCACTGACCCCAGGCATTGAGCACCACGACTTGTCCCTCGAAGTCACTGAGGTTGATGTCCTTGTCGCCATTCAGGTTTGTGCCGGTGAAGTCAGCGACCTCTTTGCGCTCCTCGGGCTTGTAGTGGATGCTTGTCTGTCCGCCGGGAGACACGAATTCAAACTTGCCGCCACTAGCCACGGCATTAGTGCCTGCGGTGTTGTCTTCGCCGCACGCAGAAAGTGCTGCGCCGCTGGCAAGGAGGCAGACCGCAAGCGCTGCGGTGGTGGTTTTACGCACGGTTAAATCTCCTGTGCTGGCTCGGAGTAAAAGATATCCGTCAGGTGTCCGCCGTCGTACACCAGCGAGGTCACAGATGCCAGCTCGCACTGTCGATCCGCTGGGTTGTGTGCCAAAGGCAGCCCCTGGACGTCGCGTTGGATCATCACGATGGGCAGCTGGTGACTCACCAATACGGCTTCATGCCCTCGCGCCTTTTCACGCGCGGTGTCAATGGCCTGCCACATGCGTTCGGCGATCTCCTGGTAAGGCTCACCCCAACTGGGAATGGTGGGGTTCTTCAGCATCGGCCAACGCTTCGGATTCCACAGAGCACTGCGCACACCCTTGATGTGCAGACCCTGCAATTCGTTACCCGCCTCGATGATCCGCTCGTCCGTCGTTACGTCCAGCCCGAGCTTCTCTGCAAAGGGGCGGGCGGTTTCTTGCGCCCGCTCGAGTGGGGACGCGGCCAGGTAAACCACATCGTGATCAGCGAGGTCAGAGGCGGTGGCGTGTGCCATGTTCCGTCCTCGCTCGGAGAGGTGATAACCGGGCAGACGGCCATAGAGAATGCGATCCGGATTGTGCACTTCTCCGTGCCGTACAAGGTGAACGATCGTTGCCATGGTCACCTAGCTTAGCGTGCCGACCACCTCAACCCAAGTAAGGCGATCCCTGCTTTAAGGGGTTCTTACTGGGGTTTTAGCTTTGTGGTATCAGGCTTCAGCGGGTGGGGGTGGCTACCGCAGCAGCCGCGGCGGCTGGAGCGGCAGCTGCCGCGATCTTCTCAAAGTCCGCATCGCTGAGCGCCGTAGAGACGAACCAGGTCTCAAACACGCTCGGCGGAGCAAATACCCCAGCGTCCAAGAAGGTGTGGAAGAACGCCGGGTAGCGGAAGGTATCTGCTGCCTTCATATCGGCGAAGTTCGTGCCCTCCCCCTCGGCAAAGCGCACGCTCAGCATGCTTCCTGCACGCTGGATGTTGTGAGCGACGGAGGCCCTGGTCAAAGCATCGGACAGGATGCCTGCCAAAGTGTCGGCATTCGCATCGAGTTTCTGGTACGCGGCGGCGTCGGCGAGCTTCAAAGAGGCCAGACCCGACGCAACGGCGACGGGATTGCCCGACAACGTGCCTGCCTGATACACCGGGCCGACCGGCGCGAGGTGGTCCATAATCTCCGCCTTACCGCCAAATGCGGCGGCAGGTAGGCCGCCCGAAACAACCTTGCCAAAGGTGGTGAGATCGCCGGCCACGCCGTCCTTGCCAAACCAGCCGGACTCGGTGACGCGGAAGCCAGTCATGACCTCATCGACGATAAGCAGAGCGCCATTGGCGTGGGCGATACGCTGCAGCTCTGCATTGAAGTCCTGTGGGTTGACCGTGCCCATGTTGCCCGGCGCGCCCTCGACAATGATCGCGGCAATTTCGCCCTCGTGGGAGGCAAAAGCATTCTCGACGGCCTGCACGTCGCTGTAGGGAACCACGACAGTGTCGCCGGCGGCGGCCTTAGTGATGCCCGGGGAATCCGGCAGGCCAAAGGTAGCGACGCCTGAACCAGCCGCAACCAGTAGTGAATCCACGTGGCCGTGGTAGCAGCCTTCGAACTTTAGGATCTTGTCGCGTCCCGTATAGCCTCGCGCCAGACGAATAGCGGACATGGTGGCCTCAGTACCCGAGTTGACCAAGCGCACCTTTTCTACCGAGGTGCGGCGGACGATCTCCTCCACCAGATCCACCTCCACCGTGGTCGGGGCGCCGAAGGACAGGCCATGGCCTGCGGCCTCACGGACTGCCTCGACGATCTGCGGGTGAGCGTGACCGTGAATCATCGGCCCCCAGGAGCAGAACAAATCCACATAAGAGTTCCCGTCGATATCGTTCAGCGTGGATCCCTGCGCGGAGGTGATAAACGGTGGGGTTCCGCCTACCGACCCGAAGGCGCGAACTGGCGAGTTCACACCGCCCGGGATCAGGGCACGTGCCCGATCCATGGCCTCGGCACTGGCCTGATGGTTGGAGTTGTCAGAGTGCTGCGCATCGACGTTGACAGACACGAAAGGAATCCTTTCCGCCACTTCCGGAAAAGTGGTTAGCTTGCAATCCCCACCAGCCTAGCGCGGCTAGGCCTGTGCCTGGTCAATCTCCTCGTCCAATGCCTCAGCACGGGCTAGAGAAATAGCCTCGGCGCGTTGCTTCTCCTGCTTGCGCAGTTCGCGGATCTCCCTACGACGGGCTACCCATCCCTGCCACGAGTGCGTCTGGCGCAATGTGCCCCGCGCGTAATTGCGGTGCAGGATACGCGCGCTGCGACTTTCGATCAGCGTAGAGCTGAGCAGCATAAACAAAGTTGCCAACAGTGGGTTAAGCACACCGGCAACGGCTAGCATCGCGCCGACGACGTTATAGGTCCAGGACAACCACACATTCCAGTCAGTGGTGTTGCGCACGTGGCGAACCAAATTCACCAGCTCCGGCAGAGCCGATACGTCCTCGCGCTGCATCACCACGTCCGCCACCTCAGAAGCAGTCGGGTCAATACGGTTCGAAGAGGCCATGAGGATGCCCACGTCCGCCACTCGTAGGGCACCCAGCACATCACTGTCACCCACCATTGCCACGCGCACACCCGCGGCGTGCACACCGCGCACCGTCGCCTCCTTGCGGTTCGGCGCAATACCTGCCAGCACCGTGGAGATGCCAATAGAGTTAGCTGTGCGGCGAGCCACCGGGTAGATGTCGCGGGAGAGCATATAGGTCTCCAACTGCATGTCTTCCAGCCGATCAATGGCAGCCGGGGCATCGTCCTTAAAGCTATCCGCCAGGCTAATTACCCCGCGGTCCTTGCCCTTCCAGCTCACGATGACGGGGGAACCGCCGCTCAGCACGGCAGTCGCCAGGTGTGGATCGCGCACCTCACCGAGGTCATGCGGACGCCACAGACGCGCCTTCACATTGCGCATCTCCCCTTCCACTGGCAGCTCTACCATGCCCTCGAACGTGCCGTCCTTGGTGATCTTCACTTCACCGACATCCAACCAATGCGGGATCCCCTCCCCACCTGTACCCGCGTCACGTGCTTCTCGATCGGCACGCACCAGCGCGCGAGAAACGGCGTGGTTCGATTCCAGGGAAAGCGCTCCCGCCACGCGCAGGATCAGATCCGGGTTCTCTCCCTTGGAAGGGGTTACGCCGATGACGTGCATCGGTCCTTCAGTGAGAGTGCCGACTCGGTTGAAGATAATGGCGTCGACCTCAGCGAGCTTGTGAATCGTACCCGTATCGCGCAGCAACGCGCCGGAAGTGGCAGCACGCCAAAGTCCCAAGCGCAGCGCCAGCGGAGCAGACAGAGCCAATGCGACCGGAGCCACGACGGCCAGCAACGAAAGCACCGTGGCCATTGCTGCGTCGACGGACTTGGTGATCGCCAACCAGGCAATGAAGTCTACGATAGCCAGGCCGAACGCCCATGGCACCAGCAGGCTGGCTGTACGGTTTGTCAGCTGGGACAAGCGGGTTTCGTCCAAAGCTGAACCGCGCACCCACCGGTGCATCGCGGCCAGGCGGGTAGAGGAACCTGTCGCATGCACGCGCATCTTCAATGCGGCGCCGTGGTTTCGGGCGCCGGCGTAAATCCGATCGCCAACAGAGACCTCAAAGGTACGGTGCAAACCACCGACCGGCCCCATGTCCACAAGGGACTTACCGCTAATGATCTCGCCATCACTTGGCACCATCATGCCGGTGGGGATGATGATGTCATCCCCCGTGCGGATCTCCGCAATCGGAATGTTCTTCTTTTCAGTCTTCGACTTGCGTGTCTTGCGCACCACCGTGACTTCCTTGGCCGCGGGCACCGTAAGCACGGACAAGATCGACTTGGAGCGCAGCGCCGTTCGGCGGGATAGCAATCTGCCGAACAGCAGCAGGATCGTTCCACCACAAGCCACGTCAAAGAACACTGCACCTTCGAGGTGCTGGGCAGACCACACGCCTGCGAACAGCACTTGGTGGCTCTGCCAGCCCACATTGCCAGCCGAGGAGAAGATCAACATGCACGCCGAGTACACATAGGCCAATAAAATCGCCACGGAACTGGCACCGTCGAGTGCCGATTGTCCGCGCCTAAGCCCACCGAGGAAAGCCCGGTGGAAAGGCCACGCGCACCATGTGACCACCGGGGTGGCTAGTGCGAGGCAGATCCACTGCCAATAGTCGAACTGCCAGGCGGAAACCAGCTGCATTACCACCACCGGTAACCCAAGCAGCACAGCGACGATCAGCCGCATGCGGGTAATGAGCTGCCGGGCAGTGTGTAATCCTTCCGTCGGGTCGAAAGGGTTATTGCGCCGGAACCGCTCGAATTCCACTTTGCCTGCATCGCGTCGTTTGCGGCTTTCTGCTGCCGCCCACGCGCGTCGGTGGGCACTGGCGTGGCGCCGCATACGTCGACGGGTTTCCTCAATCTCCAGCCTGGCGGCGCGACGGCGGAGCGAGGAATCGGTCAGCCAGCTATCTAGGTTGTGTTTTTCCAGCACCTCTTGGATCTGCGTCAGGCTCACCTGATCTTCTGCGGAGATCCACACCATTCCCGTGGAGTACACCACGGCGGCCTGCACGCCCGAGATGTTGTTGAGTTCGGTTTCTACGGTGGTGGCATCCACCGCGCTTTCCAGCCCCTCCACTCGATAGGCGAAGCTGGTCAACCCCCAGTGCTCCCGGGGCGCGCGTTCGACTTCTTCCGGCGACTGGGGAGAGCGATCCATGTCGAAGCCAGCCTTCGCCGCAGCCTCGCGTGCCTGCAGGATGGCTTCGTCGACGTCGTCGACCTCCACGGAAGATTGGCTCGCGACTCGGCTACTGGTCGGTACGATCTGAGAATCGTTTTCTGACATTTCTCCTAGCCCCGCAGTATGTCTCCCGGAAGGGTGCCATCACCCTCGACGGGAGCTTCGGTCGACGGTTTCCCGGCGTCAAAATAAGGATTGGCAGCGGGCCTGTAGGCCAAAAGCAACGCTACGGCCAACAGCAACGCCAAAACAGCCTGCCCCGGTCCGGTGAACTGGAAAACCCAACCTGCCAGCATAAAGAAGATACCGATCGCACCAGCCCACAGCACCAGGCGTCGCTTGCTGCGATTACCATCGCGTATGCCGCGGGAGAAGAACGCCAACACGGCGCCGACCACGATGCTGATTGCACCGAGAATGCGCACATTGTTGCGGACAAAGTTCATGCGCTCTGCTTCCTCGGGATTCAGCGGTTCGCGATCCCACGAGGCTGTCAACGACAGGACCCCAAAGAAAATCATCAGTATCCCCAGGATCAGCAGCATCGCAAACGAGACAATAACAATGCGCGGTGTGGGGTCGCCCGGCTTCCAATAGTGGACCTTGCGGTTTTGGTCGTCACCGCTCGGCACCATCGAAGGGAACATTGCAGGCATGCTTAGCGCCCTCCCCAGGTGTGGTCGTTGTGGTTGGTGCGGTCGCTGTCCTCGCCCGTGCCTGCGTTTGTCTTGGCGTTCGCCTTTTCCTTTGCCCTGTCCCTGTTTTCTTTTTGACGGTTTTCTTTTTGACGCCGCGTCTCCGCCCGATACTCGTCGAGCTCCTTGGCGTACTTATCCATCTCCTTGTCGCTGGGGATGCCCAACCAATCACGGTTATCCGGGCGGGACATAAACCAGAGTCCCAGCGCGGCACCCACTCCAGAAAGAATGGTCAAGATGCCGATGATCAGCACGAACCCTACGGGCATGTACTCTGGCCCGCTGGCAAACGTGATGAGCACTGCATTGAAGATCATGAACACAGAGGCCACGTTGAGGAAGAGACGCGAGTACGGTGCGCCCCGTCCCGCACGCCAGGCCAGGTATGCACAGACGGCGGAAGCAATAATGCCCCACACCAGCGAGCTGATGTTCACCTGCGTGGCGATCTGCGAAGCATCCTGATCTGCCAAAACGCTGGCAAACAACCCGCTTTGGCTGTCCAGCATCCCCTGGCTGCTCTGCGTCAGCGCACGCGGATCCACAATGTTTGCCACGAATTGCACCACACTGGCCAAGAGCTGTAAAACGGCGACGCTCAACCATGCCCACACGCCGTAACGTACGTCCTCTGGCGCGTTCTTGATATCCGGAGCTAGGCCGTCTTTGCGGCCCACCTTCGGCGGCTTCGGCGGTTTCGGGGTGCCCAGCGGCCCCTGCTGTCCTGGGGCTCCCTGGGGTATGCCATACCCCTGTGGCGCCATCGGTGGCCGCTGCTGGGGGCCGGTGTGCGGCCCACCCATCTGGCGTGGATCTTGTTGTTGGGTATTCATTCGTGCGCTGCTGTCGGTGCTGTTCATACAGCCACCTAGCCTACTGTGATTACCGTCGTTTAAGCATCTTTGCCATTGAGCATCTGGGCTACGCGGGTGGCCCAGTAGGTCAGGATGATGTCTGCTCCGGCGCGACGGATGCCGTACATGGATTCCATAATCGAAGCGTCCAGGTCAATCCACCCCTTGTGGGCGGCTGCGGAGATCATCGCGTACTCTCCGGAGACCTGGTAGGCCGCGACCGGCACCGGAGACATGTCAGCAATTTCACGCAGAACGTCCAGGTAGGGCATTGCGGGCTTGACCATAACCATGTCCGCACCCTCGTCGATATCCAGTTGGGTTTCCAGGATGGATTCCCGTAGGTTGCGCGGATCCTGTTGATAGGTGCGCCGATCGCCCTGCAGCGAGGAACCAACGGCCTCGCGGAAAGGTCCAAAGAACGCGGAGGCGTATTTCGCGGAATACGCCATGATTGACACGTCCTGGAAGCCGGCATTATCCAGTGCTTCACGGATGTAGCGAATCTGTCCATCCATCATTCCGGAGGGGCTCACAATGTGGGCGCCGGCCTCCGCCTGGGCTACTGCCATTTTGGCGTACTGCGGCAGGGTGGCGTCATTGTCAACGATCTGGTGGCCAAAGCGATCCGTGGAAAGTACACCGCAGTGGCCGTGGTCTGTGAACTCGTCGAGACAGGTGTCGGCCATGACCAAAATATCGTCGCCGAAACGCTCTCGAACGGCGCGCACCGCGCGGTTGAGAATGCCATCTTCGGCCACCGCCTGGCTACCGGTTGCATCCTTGTCTTCGTCCCGGGGCACACCGAACAGGTCGATGGAGCCCACGCCCGCCTCCGCAGCTTCTTCCACTGCGCGCAACAGCGAATCCTCGGTGTGCTGTTGCACCCCCGGCAGGCTCGTAATATCGCGTGGCGCATCCAGCCCATCAGCGATAAACATCGGCAGCACCAGCCTGTTGGGGTTCAGATCCGTCTCCGCAGTGAAATTACGCATCTGCGGGGACGTGCGAAGTCGGCGGGGACGGCGAAACGGAGTGTAGTTCGAAGTCATGTCCACGATGCTACTCCCGCGCCCGGACGGGAGTTCATCGCCCCGTCACGCGGTCGCCGAGGTGCTTGTCCGCCGCTCAGTGCTTTACTTTTCGGTGGTCTTTTTCCGACGCCGCCTCCGCTTTCGCGGCGGCGGAAGTTGTCCCTTGGCGCGCAGGTCAGCCACGTGGGCAGCGAGGGCGTCAACCAGCTCCGGTACCCCAGCTGCTTCGGGCATCACGTCGACGCGCAGGCCATGCTCACGGGCGGTCTGCGCAGCCATCGGCCCGATGCAGGCAATGATCGTGCGGTTATGCGGTTTGCCGGCGATTCCCACCAGATTCTTCACGGTCGAGGAACTGGTGAAGCAGACCGCGTCAAAACCACCGGTTTTGATCATGTCGCGGATCTCCGGGCTCGGCGGGGCGGCGCGGACAGTACGATAAGCCACCACGTCCTCGACGTCCCAGCCCAACTCAATCAGGCCATCGACCAGCACGTCTGTGGCGATATCTGCGCGTGGCAGCAACACACGGTCCACCAGATCCAGGTCTGGATCGTGCGGTGGGAAGACATCCACCAGACCAGCGGCATTACGTGCGTCATCCTTGGGCAACAGCTCAGGCGTGATACCCAGATCTTTCACTGCCTGAGAGGTCTTCGGCCCTACAGCGGCCACGCGCACACCTGCAAGAGCGCGGGCGTCCAGGCCAAACTCACGAAGTTTGTCCCAGACGGCCTTCACGGCATTAACGCTGGTGAAGACGATCCAGTGGTAACGACCGTCCACGAGCCCCTTGATTGCGCGTTCCATCTGTACGGGACTGCGCGGCGGCTCGACGGAGATCGTGGGAACCTCCACCGGGATTGCGCCGTGCGAGGCTAGACGGGCGCTCATTGGGCCGGCCTGGTTCTTCGCACGCGGCACCAGGACGGTCCAGCCATAGAGTGCGCGGTTTTCCCACCAGGAGTATTTGGAGCGGTTGCCGACCTGGGAACCGATAGTCACGATCAGCTCATCAGGCAGCTCGCCGTCCTTGGCAGCTGGGCCGGACTGCGTGGTGATGGACTTCATCGTATCCAGCGTGGCGTCGTAACTGCGCTGGCGGCGGGTGGTGCCGTGCAGTGTCACTGTCGCGGGGGTGTTTCCCGCAATGCCACGGGACTTCAGTTCCTGTGCGATTGTGGCCAGGTCGTCCGGGGCGGCGGTGATAATCAGCGGCAAGCCGGCGGCGGCCAGCTGATCCCAATCAGTTCCGCCGCGTACGTCCGCCTCGGTAACGTCAGGTCCCACGCCGATGCCGGTGAAAGCGGGCACGGCCACGGAACCTGTCATGCCCGGGATCACCTGGAAGTCCACGGAGCTGGCCGCGACGTGCTGCAGCTCATCCATGACGGCCGGGTTGCTCAGCGGATTACCGGCGACGAGTCGCACAACGTCGTTGCCTGCCTTTGCACAGGCGATCATCTGCTCGGCCAGCACGTCTGGGGCTACGGCCAGGGAAACTCCAGTGGAGTCGAGTTCTTCCGCGGACTCACCGGAGGTCTGTTCTTCCGTAGCCTGCGGAGTATTTTCCATTGCCGCCGGGGCAGCCAGCACGATCTCGGCAGCGGTCGGCGGGGCGGGGCGCGGCGGACGACGGCGAGCGCCAGCTTCCTTAGCTGCCTTTACCTGTGCCTCCCACTCAGCTTCGGCGGCATCCAGCTTGGCCTGCGGCACCGGGAGCCGGGTGGCAATAATGTTCCGTACGGATCCCAATACAGCCGGGTCAACCCAAGCGTGAGCGGTGGTCTCCAGAATGTCGCGCGCACGGATGGTCAACAGCTCCGGGTTTCCGGGGCCCGCGCCCACGAAGAGGATCCGGCCGTGTCCAGTGGGAGCCAGGTCGGCTACTGACGCCACGGTAGCGGAATCAGTGCCTCCTACCTGGGCAAATCCGGAATCGGTCATGGTGGAACTTTCTATTTTGTCGGGGTTATTAAGATTTTTTGAAAGCAGTGCTCAACAGGAAATGTGAATGTCTCCAGGACTTTTGGCACTTCGCTGCCGAGCTGAAAGGGCTGTGATTCATCCCCTGAGGGCGTCACAAAGAAAGTGAGTTAATCGGCTTCAGCCACTATCTCGGCGGCACCATCCTTGAGAAGTTTTTTGCCTATGTCAGTGCCTATGGCTCTGGCGGCATCTATGTACTCCTGCCAACGGGGTTCCTCAGCTGCCGGGAATCCCTTATCAGAGGCGGGGGCTGGTATGTCGAAGGCAGCTTCGCCAACCTGCACTAACTTGCGGGATCCATCCATGGCGAATACGCCACCGAATACGCGCAGAACGTGCCGCTCCTGTTCACTGCCTGTGGTGTCCTCCAGCTCTGTCCACAGGGAATATGCCGCTACAGGGGCGGTGCAGCCGGCTTCCAGGGTGGAAAGGACGGCACGTTCCGCGACGGCAGCCATGTGGCTGGGCAGGTGATCCAGGTGGCTAACCGCCTGCCAGGCAGCATCATCGTCAGCGCGCACCTCCACGCTCAGCGCACCCTGAGCTGGCGCGGGCATGATCGTGCTCGGGTCGATCGACTCGGCAGCGCGGTCCAGCTGTCCGACGCGCTCCAACCCGGCGCGGGCTAGAACCACCGCATCCAGATCTTTTTCCGTTCGACCCATGCGGGTATCGATATTGCCGCGCAGTGGCATTAGTTCCAGGTCGGGACGGACTGCCCGAATCTGGGAGACACGGCGGGGAGCAGACGTACCTACCTTGGCGCCTTGTGGCAGCTCCAGCAATGCTTCGCCATTGCGGCTCACCAGCACCTCACGCGGATCCACTCGCCGCGGGACTACGGTGCGAAAACGTGGGTCGGGTGCGGTGGGCAGATCCTTGAAGGAGTGCACGGCGACATCACATTCGCCAGCTTCGAGAGCCTTACGCAAGGTCTCAGTGAAGACGCCCACGCCGATCTGCGCGACCGGTGTCTGTGCGGCCTGCGAGGCATCACCCGGGGTATGGACGAGATGCAGTTCCGCCTGGTAGCCCGCGGCGAGCATGGCTGCGCGGACATGACTGGTCTGAGTGGTTGCCAGGGCGGATCTACGGGTGCCAATCAGGAAAGTGCGGCTGTGTTCAGCGGTCGGGTTAGGCGTGGTATTGGACATGAAAAGTCTTAAGCCTCCTTCGCTACCTGGCTAATACGGGCAGCGCTTGGGATTTGATCAGCGCGGGCAACGGTTCCTGTAGTAGATCCCACAGTCTGGGGTGTGCCTGTTGTAACCTGCCCCGGCTGCGTAACAGAATCCACCATGCCGTTCGGCAAGTTGAACAACGCCGCGAGCGCATCCGGGTAACTAACCTGCTGGCCTCCGGCGGAAAGCTTCTTTGCCTGCACCGTCGGCGTGTGCAACAACTTATCCACCACACGCCTCATCGACTTAGCTACCGCTGCGCGATCCGCTTCGGACATGTCGGGGGTCAGACGCTCCAATGCCATTAGTTCCTCGGCCATAACCTCACCGGCCTTCTTACGCAGAGCCTTAACAGTGGGCACTACGGACTGCGCACGCTGCTGTTCCAAGAAGCTCTGCAACTCGTCAGCGACGATCGCTCGGGCGGGATCCTCGTCCTTCACACGATCGCCCGCCATCGTGGTGAGTTCCTCGATGTTCAGCAGCTTGACGCCCTCAACGTCGGCCACGGAACGCTCAATGTCCGCCGGCATAGATAGATCGATCAGCACCTTTGTCCCGGTGCTGGAGGCGGAACCGAAGCCAACCCCGGCATCAACTGCGGCTCGCACGGCCTGTTCGGTCACGACATTTCCGACAGCACCCGTCGCGGATACCACAATATCCACCGCATTCAGGCAATCCGCCACTCCATCAAGTGGCACAGCAGAGGCATCCACCCCGGCTTCGCGAGCATGGTTTACCAAGTTCTCCGCCCGCGACAGCGTGCGATTGGCCACAGTCACGTGGTCGATACCCAGCTTCCCCAGGTAGGTCGATGCCAGGGAGGCCATCGCTCCCGCACCAATGATCAGCGCGCGGTGGCCTGCCAGGGGTTGAGACGTAGGGGCGTCATCCACAACAGAGGAAAGAGCGTGCGCGGGCTCGACATAGCGCAGAGCCTGATCCACCGCGAAGGAGACCATGGAAGCACCTGCCGAATCGATGCTGGTCTCGGCGTGTACGCGCTTACCCGTGCGCAGGGCGCGCTGCGTCAGATCGTGCAGGGTGCGCCCGACTGTGCCCGTTTCATTGGCGGACTGATAGGCGCTGCGCAGCTGGCCGATGATCTGTTGCTCCCCCACTACCATAGAATCCAGCCCGGAAGCGACCTTCAGCATATGTTCCGCCGCGGAGTCGGCGTAGTGCACATACAAATGCGGCTCCAAGTCCGCGGCCTGCAAACCAGAGAACTGCGCAACCGTCTCCACCACATGATCCAACCCGGAGTGGAAGGCGTTGGCGACAGTGTAAAACTCCATGCGGTTACACGTGGACAGCACAAGAGATTCGGAAATCACATCGTTATCCACCAACGAAAGCTGCAGCTTAGGAAGATCCGCATCAGCCACCGAGGCCTGCTCCAGCATCGTCACCGGCGCCGAACGGAAAGACAGCCCGACCAGCAACACCGACGCGGAACCAGTCCGGGTGTTACTACTCATTTGTCTTCAGGCCTCCTGCGGGGATCACTTAGGGCGGCAGCACATGGCTCACCCCCAAGTTGTTACGAGTGTCTACGGTAGCCCTTAACCCACCCCGTTGCCAAAACGAGTTCCCACGGCTGATATATGGGGCCCGCTGGGCTCCCCTTGCGCCCTATCGATTCAGTTAGTGGTTCTGTTCCAGCGCTGCGATCAGGTCATCGTCGTCGATTTCCCAGCAGGCGACTTCCTCGTCGTCGACGAGCACGACCGGTACACGATCGCCGAATTCTTGTGCCAATTCTTCTTTTTCCTTGGTGACGCCACCACGGTCCAGTTCAATCACTTCCACCGTCGTGCCATAGCGATGTGCGATGGGGAGGATTTGCTGGTGTACGCGGGCACAGGATCCGCAAGTCGAACGGGTAATCAGCTGCACGCGTGCCTGCGGCTGCCCAGCTGTGGCGAAAGCATTATCTGCTGCGATGTTGTCGGAACTCACGGGTGATCATGCTACCCGTCAGCCTGGACGGAACAAGCGCTCTTGCAGAGGGACGCTTATGCGGTGCTTTCAGGGTAACTTTGTCTATGTGAATGAAGCGCCTGATCTGGAACCGTCGGACCGCCCCAAGCCAGCCCCTCGCTGGCGCGTGGGTTGGCGCTATACCAGTAGCGAATGGCGTGGTTACCTACGCGCCCTGTCGCTGAGCGCCAGGGCATATTTCCGGGAGCTCCGCGATGAGCGCGCTGCAAAGGTTCGCCACGCAGATCATGAGGCCGCTACTGAGGATGAAGTAAAGGAAAAGGTGGCGTCGTCTCCAAACCTACAGGTCGGGTACGGCACCGGGGCGCCACAAGCACTGTGGGAACTCAGCGAAGCGCAGCTGGATCAGCTCGCGCACAACTACGCGATTGACGGCAATCAGCTACGCACCGGCCTAGCGAACCTGGAAGGTGCGGGCATCGCAACGATGCCACCGCGCCACCTGGAACATCCGGATCCATCGATTCCGCAGGACACGGGCGTAGGTGCATTTTTCGACGTGGACAACACGCTCATCAAAGGAGCTTCAATTTTGCTCTTCGCGCGTGGCCTGGCGAAGCGTCGCTTCTTCACCGTGCGGCAGCTACTTGGCTTCATTTGGGTGCAGCTGAAGTTTCGCACATTGGGTAAGGAAAGCGCCGACGATATCTCCAGCGGCCGCGAACAAGCCCTGGCACTCGTGAAGGGACGTAAAGAGTCCGAGGTTATCGAGATGGCACAGGAGATCTGGGACGCGACCATAGCGGAGCGAATTTTCCCGGACACCAAGGAACTGGCCGATATGCATATCCAGGCAGGGCAACAGGTGTGGTTGGTGACGGCCTCGCCAGTGCAGCTGGCTCAGATCATCGCTAAGGAGCTTGGCTTCACCGGCGCATTGGGCACGGTGGCCGAGGTAAAGAATGGTCGTTTTACCGGCCGCATGGTCGGTGACTTGCTGCATGGTGAGGAAAAGAAGCATGCGGTGATCGCCCTGGCGAACTACGAAGGGCTGGATCTGAGCCGTTGTACCGCATACTCCGATTCCGTAAATGACCTGCCAATGTTGTCGACCGTGGGCACGGCGGTGGCTATTAACCCGGATTCGAAGCTGCGAAAGGCTGCGACCGAGCGGGGCTGGGAGGTACGTGACTATCGGCGACTACGCCGCATGCTCCGACGAGTAGGTGGCCTGCGCCTTGCCCTAGGAGCCGGTGCACTGGGGCTGGCTAGCGGTTGGGCGTGGGTTTGGCGGAAGCAGTCCCGCTAGCGCCCAGTGTCACCCCGCAAGCACGCAAAAACCCACCGGGGCTGCGCCTTATATCGGGGCGTCCGCGGTGGGTTTATTTATATGCGGCAGCGGAGGTTACTTACCGAGCTTCCTACGCTGAACGCGAGTCCGGCGCAGCATCTTGCGGTGCTTCTTCTTGGACATGCGCTTGCGGCGCTTCTTGATGACAGAACCCATGGGGTAAGCCTCGTTTCTCTCGGTTAGTTATCTCTTCAATGCAAAGGTCTGCTCCCCCACCGCCGGACCTTTTACGGCGGCAGGGAAGATGTGTCCTCGAATGTGCGCGAGCCGCCGCGACGGGCGACCGCATAAGAGTTTGCTCACACTCGCAGACACGAATGTTCCACAGTTTAGCCTCCCCCACCGCGGAGAAACAAAAATCCCCCATCACCGGGTCAGCGGTCGAAGCCACTGAGTACCGATAATGGAGGACTGTTGTTTCTGCTAAATCAGACCGTATCTGAGAACTGCAGGTACGGTTCTTTAGCCGGTCTGGCCGGGGTTGTACTCGGAAGCTCCGAGGTACGCATCAACGGCAGATCCGCGAACACGGAAGTTGCGGCCAACCTGAACGGCAGGCAGCTCCTCCGAGTGGATCAAGCGGTAAACAGTCATCTTCGACACGCGCATCAGATCAGCGACCTCTGCGACGGTCAGAAATGTTCCATTATCGGTGTTAGCCATAGATCATTCTCTTTCTTTTGCGCTCTCATGCGCTGCAGGCTTCCCCTCCTGCAGGACGTCACACGTGATCGCTCGCGAACCATCATAACGTGAAACCTGTGAACAATGTGCAACAAGGGGAACCATTGAGGGCAGTTTGCCCCGAGTGACTCACGCAACTCGGGGTAATAAAGCTCACGCCAGTGATCGCTCGTGACTGGATTGAACAGGCGTGATTTGTGTTAAATAAATGTGTCTAAAAAGATCACTGGGGTCGACTGTGTAGCGGTGAAACTAACCCCAAATGGGCGTGACGCTACCGCTATGCGCCGAACTAGTCGTCGTTGTTCGCAGACTGTGCACTCGGCTTCGGCGCACCCAGCTCTTCAGAACGATCCTTACATGCCTCCATCGCACGGTAGAAGGCTCCGCGGAGGCCGGACTCTTCCAGCTCGCGCAGAGCCGCCGCCGTGGTACCGCCCGGGCTTGTGACCTTGGTGCGCAGAACGGACGGTGTATCCCCGCCCTCGGCGAAGTTCTGGGACATCATGGTGGCCGCGCCCTGCACGTTAGCGATAGCCAGCTGCTCCGCCAGCGGGCGTGCCAGCCCCAGCTGCACTGCCGATTCGATCATGGCTTCCACAACCAGGAAGATATAGGCCGGACCCGAGCCGGACACAGCCGTCACCGCATCCAGGTCCTTTTCCTTGACGATGACAGCCTCGCCGACCTTGGACATGATGTCCTGCACCGTCTTCAGCTGACCCTCTTCGGCAAAGCGACCGCCCGCGATACCGATGGCGCCCTGACCGACCAGCATTGGGGTATTCGGCATTGTGCGCACCACGGTGGTACCGGCCGGCAAAGTGGATTCCATGGTGCCGATGGTGACGCCCGCAGCCAGGGAAACCACGATCGTGTCCTGTGAGTTGCTATCCAGCACCTCCGCTACCTCATCCAAAACAATGGGGACGATGTTGGGCTTTACACAGATGAAGAGGATATCGGTACCTTCAGCAGCCTCGCGCCCCTCGTGGGCGGTGACCATGCCGTACTTATCCTTCAGCTCGTCGAGTCGCTCCTGCGACGGATCCGCAACGATGATTTTCTTAGCGTCTGCGGCATCCTTCGTATCCGCAACGATTCCGGCCAGCAGGGCCTCGCCGATATTTCCTCCGCCAATAATTCCAATTTGAGTCATATAACCCAGCGTGCCAGGATTGGCGGCTTCCTGCTACCTCCCCGCTGGCTCCCCCCATGCCAGCGAACATATTGGGCTTCTATAGCCCCTGAACCAAACGCGGCCCGATCGTGAGCACGAGTCCAACGACGGCTGCGAGGATCATCAGCAGCTTGTCGCGGTGGCGTAGCAGTGCGTGTACCAAGCCGACGAGCAGCAGCGTCACGGCGATTGCCAGTACCAGCGCCAAGATCGTCGGCGCCTTGGCCCATACCAGGCTGAATCCGAAGAACACGCCCACGCCCACAGCGATAGCAAGGATCGCCTGCAGGATCATCATTGGCCAGGAAATCGTGTCGTCTTCGTATTCGACGACTTCGCCATCCTCGAGAGTGCGCTCGAGTTCCGCGAACTGCGCCCGCTCGTCACTCGACACGCCAGGCGCGGCTGCAGCTGTTACTGCCTTCTTCTTTGCGCTGTCTTTTTCGCGCTTTGTGACGCCACCCTTTTCAGGGGTCTTAGCGTCAGTACCCGAAGCCGCCTCAGCCGCAGCGGTGCCTGCAGCCGCGGTTCCCGCGGCCGTGCCGGCTGCTGCAGACTTGGAGGGCTTGATCGGCTTGGTGACCTTGGTGGCCTTAGTAGTCTTAGCGGGCTCAGTGGACTGAGTGGGCTGAGTGGGCTCAGCGGGCTTTTCCGCTACGCGACCGCGCGCAACATCTCCAAAGGTCGGCTCCGTCGCCTTCCGCCCCTGTGGAGCCTCGGCAGCCTTCATTGGGGAAGACTCAACGCTGGAAAGCTGACCAGTCTTTTCCTCCGGGCGCTCCGAAGTGCGGCTCACGGAACGCTGATCCTGCTGGAACTCTTGCTTCGGTGCTGACTCTTGCTTCGGTGCTGGCTCTTGCTTCGGCGCTGCGGGCTTCTCAGTTACCTTCGCAGCCGCGTCTTCCGGCTTAGCTGCCTTAGCTACGTCGTCCTCAGTCTGGACTACTGGAATGGAACCCGTCAGCTCGGCAACGGACACGCCGCCCTGTTCCAAGTTGCGGTGACGACGTCGACGCCGGCCAGTGTCAGCGGAACTGCTTTCTCGCCCATTGCGGGCGAGGAGTTCGGCGACTGTCAGCTTCTCACTCATCCATTGATCCCATCACTTGACCACCTGAATAACAGAGGCACGAGGCATTCGCCTACGTTCTGCCCTCAAGTGTCACTTTAAACATATGTCTTCAAACAGAGTACTGTACTCCCCTGCACCTGGCTTGGAGCAACTGGCGCTTGTCGCCCCACTTATAAGAAATCCAGTTCTGAGCCGACCACACCACACGATAACTAACCGGCAGGTTACTGTCATAGGGCATTCTTTCGGTGGACTGCTAGTGCACCTAGCTTTCATGAGGTTAGAGGAACCCGACTGGTGCGGTGCCTTATTCATTGAGCCATCGCATCTATATGAAGCTGCAAGAAGTTCAAAACGCATGCTGGAAGTAATGCGCGGTGTGGAACAACTACGCAATCCCTGTCTCCTAAGTCGGTTTGGCGGGGAACTCCTGGACGCCTCGACTGGACCATAATCCCTCGACGGGCGACGCGGAAGTAGTCGTCGATGACAGTGTGCACGAACGCGTAGCCGTGCTTCGGTCCGCCGTATTGGTTGCGGGGCTTGTCCGGCGTCGCACCGCGTTTACTGCCGCCTTGCTGTCGTCCGACATAACGCCAGCCGCCACCGGCAGACTCATGCAACGCTTCCCAACTGCCTTAAACGTCTCTCGCGCTCACGTGTGGCGGTGGGGTGCAACATAGCTTGTTCTTCCGGATCGATGTGAGCGCGGCTGGGTCAGGTCAGGGCGCGCAGCGCTGTCAAGGCGATAACGATCGCCACTTCGGCGAGGAGGACCTTCGTGCTGGCGACGCGGGTGATGGTTGTGTCCGGACATTGCTGGTCGACTAGTTTGACCTTGGCCGGAATCGCATGAGCGGGAGCGAGGAGGCACGGTGTGGATGGACATGGAGGGCGGGAGGGGCGGCCGAACGTGCCTTCTCCTCGTACACGGTCTGTGCGCGACGAACTGGCGAGAGCGCAAGACCTCTCAACTCTTCCTGGGCGTCAGTAAACACCTTCGCCCCGACCCTTGTAGACCCCGCGCGCTTTGGCACGGACGATCCTATCGGCCTGGGCTCCTTAATGATCGAAGCCTCAAACTCCGCCAACGAGCCCAGCAGACCCAGCATCAGTTTGGTGATTGGGGTGGAATCTTTCGAATAGGTCTGCCTCTCTTTGAGGAACTTCACCGACACCCCTTTTGCTTACCAACTCGTCAACAATGGCGTACAGATCCGTCAGTGAACGCGCGCACCGATCCATCTGAAGTACCCCAAGTTTTGTTCCGTTAGAGCAGACGGGAAAATCTGGGGCAGCTCAGACAGGTCCCACATAGGTTATGTTTGTACTCACAGCACTCACAGCCCCTGTAAGCCTTAGCAACCGTTCACCTCTCACGACTGAAACAAGCTGTATATAGCTAAAGTGCAACGTACTAATTGAAGTTTCTCGCACAGGTTTCCACATAGTTCGCCGTTGTCATTACGTTGGCAAACTCGCCATGAAGATTTGCAGCAGTGGCACGCATGATCTCATCTGCGGATACAGTTTTTCCTTCATGATCAGTGCGCGGGAAACAAGCAGTGGCATCTAGAATGAATGACACGTCGAATCCCAGATTTCCGGCCATGCGTGCGGTAGTTTCACAGCAGTGGTTGGTAGTGATGCCGCAAATTACGAGCTTGTTGATCCCCCGTGTGTGCAACCACTCTTCCAAGGACGGGGTACCGTAAAACGCCGAATTTACGTTCTTGGTGACTAACAAGTCGAAGTTTTGCGGCACGCAATCTTTGAATGAATGTTTTGCGGAACTTGGATGTAGTGGCGACCCTGGGTGATCGGAATCATGGCGCACAACCACGATCGGCCAACCCCTATCCTGCCAAGTACTCACCAGACGGGAAATATTGCTTTCACAGCCCGGATTGTTACGCTTTCCCCAATATGTTTGATCATCAAAGGCATATTGAACATCGATCACGATCAGTGCAGCAGGGTTCATAGACTTCCTTTTTAACAACAACTAGCTTGATTACTTCGAGGTTCGAGCACTATCGGTAGTCAACCTCAGACATTCTTCCTAGGGGTAGGCCATATCTAGTAATAGCTTTTGTTATCGTTTCGTCAGATTCATTGAGACGACTGTGGCACTGAGTGCTGTCATACCTAAGCAATTAACCCAAAATTCTCGCCCGAGGAAGTTTGCTCTGATGTGAGCAATGATGGCGAAGATGAAGTAGCCCAAAACCCCTACCGACACGGTTGCCGTCATCGAGTTGTTCTTGCTCACTGTTCCTGTGACTAAACCTGTCGCTGCGAGCGACTTGATTCCAATGAGCGCCCACCACCAGTCTTTGGGAAAGTTCACACCGTTGAGGCATCGGCTGATGAATTTCGGAGGCTTAATCGACATTAACGCATCCCCGGCAAGAACCGAGGCCAGCAGATAATTTCCACGGGTTGCTAAAGAGTTCATTGAAGCACCTTCTTAGACAAGAGATAGCGCGGTATCGCTCCTTCAACAATTTTAGTGCGCTGTCCCGAATTTTACCTCTCAGCGTTTACCCTGTTGTCATCTTTCCTGTGGTGTGCGCCCCTAAATGCAGCCTCACGTTCTATCGGAATCCTGTAGATCAAGAACAGATCATGCCAAACACGAAGAACCCATCCGTGCTCCATGAGTCTTCCTAAGGAAGTCGAGCTAGCACTGAAATATGAGGTCGCCTACCTTCGGAATCACGAGTATCGACGGAGATCACTTGAAAACCCGCAGACTCCAAATAGGTAACCAATCCCGCTTCCGACCAGTAGAAGGCCTCTGTGATCGCATGGCTAAACGAAACGCCCTGCTGCCCTAGGAACGCCCCGATAAGGAGAGTTCCTTTCGGTTTGAGGACCCTAGAAAACTCTCTTAAAGCTGCGCGGCGTTCTTTTGGTGTCATATGGATGAGTGAATACCAAGCAAGGATCCCGTCGAATCTAGAAGATTCGAACGGCATATCCAAAAGGTTACCTGTCTCGAAGGTGGCTAGAGGAAATCGCTGGCGTGCCGAGTCAACAAATTCTGGAACTATATCGAGACCCGTGACGTCACAGCCCAAACTACGCAGGAGTTCAGTCCAATGACCTGGCCCTGAACCAGCATCAAGCAAAGGACCATGAATATTCATCCCCCAATCAGTTATAAGGTTAACGTCTAGTGGATCCATGCTGTCGACATCACCTAGCGCCGCAACGTATTCGAAAGCACGCTCTGCATATGACTGCCGCACCCGCACTTTATCTCCCATCATTTCTTGTTGGCTGGTATTCAACGGAGACCTAGCAGACAACGCTGCGACTGGGTAAATCAGCGACAACAAAGAGCTCCAATGGTAAAAATCTATCGTGACCCATAGCGATCAAGCAGAAAGAATAGTCAGTCAACAACGCATGACCATAAAAATAGGTCTCATAGATCCAGGGTTGCCAGCGAGCTGCTAATTACTCCAACATACAAACTGTCACATGCCGTAAGAAGGTTTTCTGCATATGTGCCATGAACTGGACTGCTTGCGCTCAACTTCATGGTGGTCGGAGAGAAAGTAATCCATATTTCGATGACTCTGGTTGTGTCAGGCACCGCGTGGGGTACCGGCCTCACGGGATGTTTACTGCACACGATAGTCATCTAGAGGCTGCGAAACGCACACAGACGACAGGATGCAACAGACAAACTAGGAATTAAACCTAGAACGCTTCAAGCTTCATGAGGCGTATATTTGCCGGGTCTGCGCGACTGTCTGCGTAGACGGGGTCTATCAACCAGGTTAAGGACTGTTAGTTCGTCTGCGAACTATGGTCGAGCTGCCGGAAAATCACTCCTTCGCGCAGCGCCCACGGACACATGTGCAGCACGTCGATATCTAGCTTGCGCATCGTCGCTTCCGCCACAAGTGCACCGGCAACCACCTGGTGAGAGCGCTCGGCGCTTACTCCCTCCAGCTCCGCGCGATCGGCGGCAGTCATGCGGGAAATAAAGGCAATCAACTGGCGCAGACCAGCCTGAGTCAGCGTGCGCTTGACCCGCGGGCCTGCAGAAGAAGGCGCTGCACCTGTGAGTCGCGCCAACATTCTGAAGGTCTTAGACGTACCCACCGCCAAGTCAATATCACCGGAATCCAACAGCTTCTCCACCGGATCATTCAGCTCTTCATCGATGAATTCCTTCAGCGCAGCAATCTTCTTTTTCGACGGCGGATCAGTATCGAACCATTCGCGAGTCAACCGCCCAGCGCCCAGGTTCACACTGCAGGCGACATCCGGATCCTCGTTCATGCCGATGGACATTTCCAGCGATCCACCACCAATATCCAGATCGCAAATCCGTCCCGCGGACCAGCCGTACCAACGGCGCACCGCCAGGAACGTCAGCCTCGCTTCATCATCCCCCGAAAGAATCCGTAGGCGCACCCCGGTTTCCTTCTCCACTTTGTCCAACACCTTGTCGGAGTTTTCCGCTGAGCGGATTGCGGAGGTGGCAAAAGGCAGCATTTCCTCACAGCGGAACTGCTCGGACATCTCCTTCGCCAATGCCACACCGTTGAGGAGCTTTTCCTGCCCTTTGTGGTTAATCGCTCCCTTGTCATCCAGGTACTCCACCAAGCGCATGGGTGTTTTCCAATTGCTCATGGGGGTCGGCGGTCCGCCGCGCTGTGCATCGACGACCACCAGATGAACTGTATTGCTACCTACGTCAAGCACACCTAATCGCACGCCTCCCAGCCTAATGCGTCTACGGTGGAACTCGTGAATGAAACGTCTATGGAAAGCGAATCTGCAACCCCCTCGACGGTCCAGCCAGAAGGCCTCAACAACGGTCTGGCTACCGGCTACCCGGAGGGAACCCCTGCCGACCTTTCCATCCGAGCCGGCCGCGAAATGCCCGCTGACCACGCACGCGAATGGCTAGAATTCATCGACCCCGCCGATTCAGAACACATTATTCAGGTGGATCTCACCTGGTTGCTGTCCACGTACCGTTGCCGGTTTGGCACCGAAGCGTGTTTAGGTATTGACGCCGAGAATCCGGACGTCGGCTGCTGCACTCACGGAGCATTTCTCACGGATGAAGACGACCGTGCGACCCTGCGAAATGTCGCGGAAAAGCTCACCGCGGAAGATTGGCAGAACCGTCCCGCTGAAATGGAAGAATGGGAGGCGACTGGGCGTCATAAAAAACACAGCGACTACAGCAACGACAACGAGAACACAGACGAACTCGAGCCATGGCTCGAATGGGACGAGCTTGAAAACGACGAGGGCGAGATGGAACCCTCCCTCAAGACGGTAACCACGAACGGTGCGTGCATTTTCGCTAACCGCGAGGGCTTCCCGGCAGGTCAGGGGTGTGCATTGCATGCCTGGGCGCTGCGCAACGACGTGGAACTGACTGCAGCAAAGCCCGAGGTGTGCTGGCAGGTGCCACTGCGGCGACTCGAGGACTGGGAAACGCGGCCCGACGGGGTGGAGATGCTGCGTACGACCGTCACTGAATACAACCGGCGCGGGTGGGGCGACGGCGGCGAGGACTTCGATTGGTACTGCTCCTCGGATCCGAACTGCCACGCAGGTAGCGAGGCGCTATGGCGCACCGGGCGCGAGGAGCTGACAGAGCTCATCGGTGCAGAAGCCTATGAAGTCGTCGCGGCTCACTGCGCGGAACGTGAGAAGCTGGCGCGGATCTCACCGAGCGGATTCCCGCTGCTATCGATCCACCCGGCGACGGCGGAGGCACGGCGGCGCGGGCTCTAGGCCTCGAACTTGTAGCCCAAGCCGCGGACGGTCACCAGAATCTCTGGGCGCGAGGGGTTGCGCTCGATCTTGGAGCGCAACCGCTTGATGTGGACATCCAAGGTCTTGGTGTCGCCGACATAATCGGCGCCCCAGACACGATCGATCAGCTGGCCACGGGTGAGCACGCGCCCGCTGTTGCGCATGAGGTATTCGAGCAGGTCGAATTCCTTGAGCGGCATCGGAACCTTCTGGCCGTCAACGGTGACGATGTGGCGCTCAACGTCCATCATCACGCGATCTTCCTGCAGTACTAGACCATCCTCAGCTGGAGTCTCAACCTCGATTTCGCCACCGCGGCGCAGCACCGCGCGGATGCGGGCGATCAGCTCGCGGGCGAAATAAGGTTTGGTCACATAGTCATCGGCGCCGAGTTCCAAGCCAACGACCTTGTCGATTTCGCTGTCGCGAGCGGTGACCATAATTACCGGAACACTGGAGGTCTGGCGCAGCTGTCGGCAGACTTCCGTGCCGGACATGCCGGGCAGCATTAAATCCAAAAGGATGATGTCGATGTCCTCAGCTGCGAAGGTGTCTAACGCAGTCGGGCCATCCGGGGCCATGAAGACTTCGAAACCTTCTTTCTTCAGAAGGAACGCTAGGGGTTCCGCCAAAGACTCTTCGTCTTCGACAATCAAAACGCTCGTCACAGCTGCCGAATACCTTTCAAAAGAATATTTTCAAGCTACCGCCCCTATGCTAACGTCCGCGCAAGATTTAGGCTGTAGCAACCCCGAATACACGTAATTCATTGGGGGATTACCTGACGATAACCGGGCGGCTACCCTTCACGGCCGCGTTCTTCATCCCCCGTGGCCTCCTCGTTATTTGTAACTTCTGTATTCCCTGCAGCCTTTGCATCGTCCAGCCGCCGCTTATCGGGAATCACCGGAATCTCACCACTGGGCAAGTTCTTCGCGTTGCCCTCCTCGAATCGCGGTAGCTCCAGCGTGAAGGTTGAGCCAGTTCCGAGGCGGGACCACAAAGACACGCTGCCCCCGTGGTTGGCCATGACGTGCTTTACGATTGCAAGCCCCAGGCCTGTGCCTCCCGTGTTGCGGGACCGTGCCTTATCCACTCGGAAGAACCGCTCAAAGACGCGCTTTTGATCATCCTGCGAAATGCCAATACCCCGATCGGTGACTCGGATAATTACCATGTCGTTTTGCACGTCGCGGGAGATGGAAACGGGTGATCCTTCGGGCGAGTAGTTGATTGCGTTGGTCAGCAAGTTGGAGACACTGGTAACCAAGAGTCCCTTATCACCCTTCACCATCACGCCGGACCGCGAATCCTTCACGATCTCGATGTTTCGCGCCTCCGCTGCGAGTCGGCAGCGATCGATCGCATCTTCAATGACCTTATCGATGCTCAAGACCTCCAGATCCGGCAGCGATTCGGCACCCTGCAACTTAGACAAGCTGATCAGCTCGGTGATCATCTGATTCATGCGGCGTACCTCAACGATCAATTTCGAGCCGAAGTACTCAACCGCTTCCTCATCGTCACGCACCGACATAAGAGTCTCCACCAGCAAAGAGATAGCGCCCACCGGGGTTTTCAACTCATGGGAGACATTGGCCACGAAATCGCGGCGCGCGGATTCCATGCGCACTGTTTCAGAGTCATCGGCGGCGTACACCACCGCAAAACGATCATCCGCTAACGAGAGCAGCTGTACCTGACCGGCTACCGCAATAACGGGACGATTGCTGCGGCGTGGTGGTGGCAAAAAGTTCAACTGCCGCGGCTCCTGGTCGGCAAAGACTCGCTCCACCATCTTCCACGCCTCGGCATTGAGGTTTCGCTCATGCACCAGCCCGAGCTCGTGGGCTCGGGGATTCGACAGCACCACATTGCGCTTACGGTCCACCACCGCCACTGCATCGGGCGCGGATTGAATGGTGAAGTGGAGGACCTGGGCGACGGTAGAAACACGGTTGCCCTCGAGTTCCTTTTGGGTGCGGGTATTGCGTTGAGCCTGCACTCGTTTGCGGTATACCCACATGCCGAATGCGCCGAGGCATACGCCAAAAACCAGCCCCAAAAGAACCCCGAGGGCAAGCCCAGAGGTAAGGAAATCCAAGACTATTACTTAGCCTGACCCTGTGCGGCGACGGCGGCAGCGCCAGCTGCTGCTGCCTCCGGATCCAGGTAGTCGCCACCCTTGTTGAGAACCTGACCATTCGCGTCAATGCGGTACACCAGCGGAATGCCGGTCGGGATATTCAGGGCCGCAATGTCCTCATCGGAGATGTTGTCCAGGTGCTTAACCAGCGCGCGCAGAGAGTTACCGTGTGCGGCCACCAGTACGGTCTCGCCGTTCTTCACCCGTGGCTCAATCTCTTCCTGGTAGTAGGGGATGAAGCGCTTGACGACATCCAGCAGGCACTCCGTGGCCGGAACCTCTGGCAGGTCGGCGTAACGCGGATCGTTGGTCTGTGCGTACTCGTTGTCAGCGTCGATAGCTGGTGGCGGGGTGTCGTAAGAACGGCGCCATGCCATGAACTGATCTTCGCCGTACTTGTCTTTAGTCTCAGCCTTGTTCAGGCCCTGCAGTGCACCGTAGTGGCGCTCGTTCAGGCGCCAGTCGCGAACAACGGGGATCCAGTGACGATCCGCCGCGTCGAGGGCGATGTTTGCGGTGGTGATAGCGCGACGCAGCAGGGAGGTGTACAGGATGGACGGAGCCAGGCCGGCTTCCTTGATCAACTTGCCGCCGCGAACCGCCTCTTCGCGCCCCTTTTCGGTCAGCGCTACATCCACCCAGCCGGTGAACTGGTTGGAGGCGTTCCATTCACTCTGGCCGTGACGCAGCAGAATCAGATTTCCGTGGGAATTATTTTGCTCGCTCATACTCTCAATTCTGCCATGCTGCGCGCCTGCGCGCCCCGGATACGGCGGTACCGTGGCTATTCTCCCGATTCTGTGTCTGTTTCTTCGCCTTCGCCGTCACCGGCTAGATCCGGGACGCTCGGGCTCTTTGCTTCGGACGCCAACTTGGAGCCCGGTGGCGGAGCCAACAACTGAACCTCTTGTTCGGAGGGCTTGAGGTGTGCAAATGCAGCGAGGTTCATCGTGGGTTCGCCGCGCGACAGGCGCCATGCCCACTCGTGGCGGATGGAGGACGCAAAACCGCGTTCCAAAATGCGGTTGAAGTCCGCATCCGCCCTCTCCAGCACTTGGCCGAGGATCTGTTGAATTTCCTCACTACTTGTATTGTCCGAAAACTGGCCGACCAGATAAATGTCGTTGTTTCGATCCAGCGTGTAGTGCACTCCATAGCAGCGACGGTTGGCGTGCAGCAGAAGCTTGTAGACCTCTTCCTGGCCTTCTTCAACGGCACGGCAGACGAAAGCCTCCACGCGGAACATGCCGTCCTGCGGGATGAAGATGCAATTCGTCTTCAGGCGCTTTTCCCCCGGCAGCACAACTACAACATTGCCATCGTTACCGGCCGGTCCTTCGGGGACGGTGTATTCAACTTCCGCCTCGTCCAGAAGTTCACAAATCCTTGAGCGATCCATACGCCCCAAACTACATTTCCCCTTGCCCCGGCGCAGGTAGCTTCAGTCTTTATCCAAGGAAGTTACTCCCCGCGCTGGGAAAGCGCGCTCCACTTCCACCAGAACCAAGCAGCAAAAGCACTTAGCAGAACGGGTACCCAGGTCATTGCATAGTCATGTGTCATGGCAGCAACGACCAATGTAAGCAATGCGATGATCGACATGACCACCGCTTTGAGTTGTTCAATTTTCAGGCGATCCATTACCGAAAAACTCCTGATTCAAGGTTTCCAACTACCTCTCCACGGTAACAACAAAACCATTATCTCAGCAAGACTAAAAACTGCGAATTTTCCTTAAGAAAAGGTAAAGCAATAATGTTATTGAAACTACTACCTGAACGATACGCACCACAGTAATTGCGGGTAGATCTGCATGGAACGCAAGATACGAAAAACTCACAAGACACACGCCCGCGTAGAACATCAAAATCACCCCGGCCTGCTCGCGCCGATTCCGCAACTCCCTATACAGGTAAACGGCAGAGAAACCCCAGGTAAGAGCAACCACAGTACGGAGGATTAGTGCTCCAAGGATCACACCGCTTCGAACCCCTGGATCATCCACCCCTTCAAATGAAGAGGAGTGAGACGCAACAAAAGCATCTGCATAGCGGTGAAAGAATAGCCAACTACATAACAACGCAATAGTCGACAGTGATAATAGGATCGATACGAACCACAATCCAATGCGCGCCAAGTCGAGCGATTCCTCATTTTCCCCGTAAACATTTCCAGGCATTCTTATTTATCTCCTAGATAGCTTTGAGAAAGTGTAATGAAACTATTCTTCCAATCCTTTTATGGAGATTAGCAGTTATCCAGAGATGAGGTTTGTCTGGATGCTTGGCTTCTACCCGGCAGGCTGGCGCTCCCCACGGTGCCCCGCCGGCGGCAGCTCTTCGTACAAGTCGTACAAAGCTTCCGCAGTTGCCTGCCAGGAGAATTTCGCAGCATGACTGGGGGCATACTCCCCCATAGCGATGCGCAAGTCATCATCCATCACGAGTCTGCCCAAAGCATCCGCCCAGGCCTCCGTATCGTGCCCTTCCACCAAAAGGCCCGATTTCTCATCGTCCACTGCGATCGGCAAACCGCCCGTCCGAGTGGCCACGACCGGTGTGCCGCACGCCTGCGCCTCCAGCGCCACAAGACCGAAGGATTCGTTGTAGCTGGGCACCGCCACAATGTCGGCTGCCTGGTAAACGCCCACCAGTTCCTCGGGCGGGCGCGGCGCCAAGAAACGCACGAACCGACTAATCCCCAGCTCTTGGGCCAGCAGCTGCAGTCTTTCCAGTTCGTTGCCGCCTGCCCCAGAAGAACCACCACAAATTACCACCGCCAACTGCTGTTCCGGATGCCGGCGGCGCAGCTCCGCCACCGCCCGCAGCAGCACCTGTGGGCCTTTCAATCGCTGCAGCCGACCGACAAAACCAATCACCTTCGCTCGGAAGGGAATACCTAGATCGCGGCGCGAACGCTCAGTCGCGCGATCCGATCCAGGCGTAAACCGGTCGACATCTGCGCCAGGTGGGACGACTTTAATAGCGCACGTTGTGGCGTCGTACCCCTCAATAAGATCCTGCACCTCCTGGTCCGTGTTGACGATCAACAAGTCCGCATTGTCCACAATTTGCTGCTCGCAGATGCGGCGCGATTCCGGCTCGCGCGAATCACCATCGGCCAAGGAGTTGTTCTTCACGGCCGCTAGCGTGTGGGCGGTATGCACCCAAGGGATTTGCCACAAATCGCGCAGCAGCCATCCGACCTGACCAGACAGCCAATAATGCGAGTGGATCAAGTCGTAGGTGACCCCCTCTTCGCGACAAAAAGCCAGGATCGACCCAGTAAACGCTGCCAGCTGCGTAGGCAGCTCCTCCTTCGACAACCCCTCATAGGGACCAGCCACGCAGTTAATCACCCGCAACCCCGGCCGAACGTTAACCACTTCGCCCTGCAGTGGACGTGTTGCACGAGTAAAAACATCGACGGTGACGCCCATACGTTCCAACTGCTCAGCGGTATTTTTGACGTATACGTTCATTCCGCCGGCATCCCCCGTACCAGGCTGCTCGAGGGGTGAGGTGTGCATGGAGATCATTGCGACGCGCATACCGCCCCAGCTTAGACAGATTAGGGCGGAGCTGGGGAGCGAGGTGGCGTCAATAAAATTTGCTTAATTCGGCCAAAGAAAGAGAAGAAGTTAGTTAGTCTTCCAAAGTAACGTGCATCACGTTAAAGACTGTTTCTTTAAGACCAAAGGGATCTACATGACTGACATCGAGCGCCCAGAGGGAACGGCCTGGAAGGACAAGCCCTACCTGAAGTACTACGCGGAGTGGACCCCGCACAGCCTGGAGTACACGGATGACACCATGGCTAAGCTTCTCGACCGCACCGTCGCCGAACACTCGAGCGCCGACATTTTGGATTTCTTCGGCCAAACCATGACCTACGCCGAATTCCTGAAGCAGGTAAAGAGCGTTGCCGCCGGCTTGCGCGAGCTGGGAGTTCGTTCGGGTGACCGTGTAGCGGTGGCGCTACCGAACTGCCCGCAGCACCTGCTGACAATTTTCGCCGCACACAAGCTCGGTGCCGTCGTGGCAGAACACAACCCGTTGTACACCGCACGCGAGCTGGAAGGTCCGTGCAAGGACCATGCCGCGAAGGTCGCGGTAGTTTGGGACAAGATCGCCCCGCTATTCCAGGAACTTTCGCGTACCACACCGATCGAAAAGGTCGTCAGCGTGAACATGATCGATGCCATGCCGCTAGTTAAGCGCCTGGCACTGAAACTGCCGATCAAGTCGCTGAAGGAAAAGCGTGAACAGCTGCACGCGGAGGCGCCTGGCACCATTCCTTTCTCTGAGCTGCAGAGCCCCAAGATGGGCGGCGACGGTGCCGATATTCAGAACTGCCCGGATACGAACCAGGACTCCCCTGCGTTCATCCTGTTCACCTCCGGCACAACCGGTAAGCCAAAGGGTGCACAGCTAACGCACGGCAACGTCATGTCCAATGTTGTCCAGGGGCGTTCTTGGATCAGTGGCATCGGCGAACGCGGCCAGGAGAAGTTCCTCGCCGCCCTGCCACTGTTCCACATCTACGGGCTGACGCTCACCGCTGCACTGGCTGTGTCCACCGGCGGAAAGCTTCTGCTGCTGCCGAAGCCGGAGATCCCACTGATCGTGGACCAGCTGAAGCGCGAGGTTCCCACCTACATGCCGGGTGTGCCGACCCTGTATGACAAGATTCTGACGGCCGCCAAGGAGCACAACCTCGACCTGAGCGGCATCGCCAACGCGTTGTCCGGGGCCGCTCCCCTGCCAGTACACACCACCATGGAGTGGGAGAAGCAGACTGGCGGAAAGATCGTCGAAGGTTACGGTCTGACCGAGTCCGGACCGATCCTTGTGGCGAACCCCGTCACTCCGGAGCGTCGCGCAGGTTACATTGGCGTTCCCTTCCCGGATACTGAATTGCGCGTGGCTGACCCGGAGGACTTCAGCAAGACCATGCCCGACGGCGAGGCCGGCGAGCTGCTGGCTCGCGGCCGCCAGGTGTTCAACGGGTACATCAACATCCCAGACGAGGATCAGCCTTTCCACGAGGACTGGTTCTGCACCGGAGACATGGCCGTAATGGAGCCGGATGGATTCATCAAGATCGTCTCGCGCATTAAGGAAATGATCATCACCGGCGGGTTCAACGTCTACCCAGCCGAGGTTGAAGAATTCCTCGAAGAGCACGAGCAGATCCAGAACGCCGGCGTGGTTGGTCTGCCACAGGACGACGGCTCCGAGGAAGTCGTCGCAGCGGTTGTCCTGGCGGATGGTGTCAGCGAGGCCGACTTCGACAAGGAAGCCGTGCGTGAGTGGGCTCGCGAGGGACTGACCCGCTACAAGGTGCCGCGCCGCTTCTTTGTGATCGATGAGATGCCGACCGATCTGATCGGCAAGATCCGGCGCCGCGAAGTGAAGGATCTAGTTCAAACGATGCTGTAGTGGGGGCGTGAGGGCGTCGAAAAATCGCCCTAGGCGTGGCCGGTGCGCTCGCGGTGCTTGCAACCGGGCCAGCAGCACGGGCGACGCTTCCCCTCTTCGAGCTCTTCCCGAGTTCGGCGAATACGCCGGGCTCGGGTTTCGGCTTTCTTAGCGTCCGTGACCCAACAAATAAACTCGTTGCGACCAAGCGGAGTGAGACTTTCCCACACCTCGAGGGCGCTAGCATCGGCGCGAAGGGCAGTGCCGAGATCTTCAGGCAGCGCGTGCACTACCCCGCCAGTAATACCTTCCCAGTTGAGCTGGGCGGATGCGGCCATGGTCGCCCCTTTCGCTTTCGTTTTAGAGCACTATAAAAGAAAGCTACTGCTTTTCTAGCGGGGCACCAAGCGCCGCAATGTCGCTATTTCGGGAATGCCTTAAAGAGAATTATCACCACTTAAACAAAAGCCCAGGTCAGAGCGTTGCAAAAAATTGGGCGGCTGCAAACTCAGCGACACATTCCCGTTCTAGCGACATTCAGGGGGTGGCTTGGAGCCGATTTGAGCAGCCAGCTAGTCGATACTCACGCCCACCCAGATTGGCTCCGGCTCCAGCACTACTCCGAAGGCCTCGTGTACCCCGGCGCGCACAGCCCGAGCCAATTCCACTACATCTTCGCTGGTGGCAGACCCGCGATTAGTTAGGGCAAGGGTGTGCTTAGTGGATAGAGATGCACGGTCATTACCCGGAACATGCCAGCCCTTGGCAAAGCCAGCACGCTCAATCAGCCACGCCGCCGAGAACTTGAACTGCTGCACGCCGCCAGCACCGCTACCCTTCACCGGATACAGTGGCATCGACTCCGCCTCCGCCTCGCCACATCGCTCACGCACTGCAGCCACCACCGCATCGCGAGCCTCTTCACCAGTGACAATCGGGTTCGTAAAGAACGAACCGGCCGACCACGTATCGTGGTCCGACGCGTCCAGAACCATGCCCTTCCCGGCGCGCAACTCCAGCACAGCCTGTCGCACATCAGCGGCGGGCCGGCGGATCTCCCCGGCAGCAGCCTCATCTGCATCCACCCCCAGGCGCCGAGCCAGCTCGCCGAAACGCAACGGCACACTCAACCCATCGGTGGTCAGCTGGAATTCCACCGCCGTCACCACCGCCCGGGACGTGAACTTCAGATTCGAGTACCTATATCCCAACTCCAACGCAGCTGGCTCAACCCATTCCAGCTCCCCGCTTGCCCGGTCGAACAACTGCACACGCCGCAGCACCTGAGCCACCTCTGCGCCATAAGCTCCCACGTTCTGCACCGGCGTGGCTCCAACGGATCCAGGAATCCCGCTCAGGCATTCCAGTCCGCCGAGCCCAGCTTCAACGGTCGCCGCTACCAGCTGATCCCACTCGATGCCCGCAAACGCGCGCACCACACCGGTTTCGCGGTCAATCACAACCTCGACCTCGGAATTAGCCTCTGCATTGGCCTCGGCACCGGCGCCCTGGTTTTCGACGCCCGCTCCCCCGTCGCCGGCACTCATCAGCACCACGATCAACTGAGATACCTCATCCCCCTCGCCGACCACGAGGTTGGATCCTCCGCCGACGACCAAGAGTGGTTGCTTGTGGGCGTCAAGAAGAGAAACAACCTGAGCAACAGCCTCAGCCGACGAGCACACTACAACTCCAGCGGGCGCGGCGCCGATGCGCAAAGTAGTCATGTCGGCGAAAGAACGGCTGGTGACGTGCACACCGGGGATGGCTGCGGAGTCGTTTACATTGCCGCGCAACCGCTCCAAAAGGTGCTGCGCGCGTTCTTCGGGCGTGATTTGTGCGAAGTTTGTCGAATCAGTCACACCACTAAAGGTAGTCTGTTGGCATGACTACTCACAGCGAGAACACTGCAACGATTAACTTCCCTATTGAAAAGGTTTACGAGGCACTCTCCTCTGCGAACTACTGGGCCTACGAAGCCGAGAACATTGGCGACGAGCCGGGCGAGGTGAACTCCTTCACCCCGGATCCGATCGAGGTCGTCCTCTACGAGCTGCTGCCGAAGTCCGCACTGCCGGAGGCCGTGCGCGGCATGGTGTCCCAGGATCTGAAGCTCAAGCGCGTCGTCGAGTTCGGTCCGCTGGCTGACGGCACCACCACCGGCAAGGTCAACGCGGAGGTCAAGGGCGCTCCGGTTTCCTTCTCTGCAGACGTCACCCTGAATGGCAATGGCGACGCTTCCGAGCTGAAGGCCGACTGCGCCGTGGACGTGAAGATCCCTATGATGGGCGCCGTTTTGGAGCCAAAGGTCGCCGAGTGGGTCGAGGAGTTCCTGACCCGCGAAGCTTCTCTGATTCAGAAGTGGATCAGCGACAACGCTTAAGGACCGAACGCCTAAGGTTCGGGGCGTTCGCCTCAAAACCAACTCACTCTAGCTAACCCACCAAAACCGAAAGGCTCGGCTAACCCGCGTGGCTGACCACGCCCACAATCTCAAGGCCCGTTCGTGGAACACGGACGGGCCTGTTGGCGTACCTACCCGTGGCACCACCGGCTACAACCGACTACGCAAATCCGACCGTTGGCTGATAGCGCAGCCGCGGGTGCAAGCCCAACTGCGGAATGCGGTACTCCACGAACACCGCACTCCAGTGGCTGTAGACGTGGGATACGGAGCCTCCCACACCACTACTTGCGAGTGGGCTCGCTGGCTCCGCACTATCGCGCCCACTGTGGACGTTACGGGGTTGGAGATTGAGCCTTCCCGCGTGCTGCCGGACCGTGAGGGCGTGCATTTTGCCCTCGGGGGTTTCGAGCTGGCGGGGTTACAGGCCGACGTGGTGCGGGCTTTCAATGTGCTGCGGCAGTACGACGTAGACCAAGTCCAGGCTGCGTGGGACGTAATGCGCGCGAATCTGCGCCCCGGTGGGGTGATTATCGAGGGCACATGCGATGAGATCGGTCGTCGCTCATGCTGGGTTCTGCTCGACCAACAGGGGCCACAATCGCTGACCCTTGCTTGGGATCCGCAGGACATAGAAACCCCGTCCGACCTTGCCGAACGCCTGCCGAAAGTCCTGATCCACCGGAATACTCCGGGGCATCGCATCTACGACGTCCTGGCCGAGCTCGACCGTTGCTGGGAGCACGCTGCCCCCTTGGCTGTCTTTGGCCCGCGGGTGCGGTGGCGCTCGGCAAAGCGGGAGTTCTTGGACTCTCTTGGCGACGCCTACCTCCCCGCGGCGCGGCTCAACCCACGCCGCCGCCTGGCGGATAACTCAATAACTCTGCCATGGTCAGTGGTGTGCGAGTCTGTGGATTAATTGTCCGTCCCCTGACAAACACAGACGAAAGCTAAGATACGGGTTGGCACAATTTCGACGATAAGGAACACTGATACGGGTGACTAACCCACAAAACCCTTCACAGAATCCGAATCCGAACTCCGGCAACGGGGATCCAATCCCCAGCGGCGGTTTCGGCGGTTCCCACAATGACGAAAATCAGACGGCCGTCTGGAACAACAATCCGGGTAACGGCATGTCCGGAAACGCACCACAGTACGGCGGGCAACAGACTCGGCAGCCCCAGCAATACGGCGCGCAGCAGAATCAGCAGTATGGTGCCCAGCAGTATGGCGCACAGCCCTGGCAGCCGAACCAGCAGCCGCAATTCGGCCAGCCGGGTCAGGGTATGATCCAGCAGCCGAAGAAGAGGCATCTAGGGTTGAAGATCTTCATCAGCCTCCTCATCGTCATCGTCTTGCTCTTGCTGCTCGCCGAGTTCGGTGTGCGGTGGTTCATGAAGGATCAAATTAAAGCCGGTTTCAAGGACCAGATGCAGGAATCCGGCATCTCTACTTCTGAGGATCCCAAGGTATCCTTCGGCGCCTCACCCCTCCTTTTGGGACTGGTGCAGCAAAAGATCCCTCAGATGACGGTCGACATTCCTTCTACGCTGGATATTTCCTACGAGGGGCAGGATAAATCCAAGCCGATTGTCAAGGGACAGCCTGCGGTGCACATGGAACTGCGAGACATCGAGTTTGACAGTCAGGATGCGAACAAGTCCACAGCAGGCGAGCTCAAGGGTCAAACGACCATCCCCAAGGAAATGCTCCTGGCGCAAGCAAATGAGAGCGCCGACGATGACAAGAGCAGTGATCCAATCAGCGGGATGATGCAGCTTACTGACGTCAAGCCGAACCCGGATAAACAAACCCTGACCTTCGAAATCACCGGTGGTTTGGCTACTTTCGAGGTCAAGCCAACTGTCCAGGACGGCAAGATGAAAATGGAGATGGACAGCTTCTCCTTGCTGGGCTTCGAACTCCCGGAGTCTTTCACTAGCCAGCTGGAATCTCAGTTGGAGGATTCCGTCCCAACTGATTTGCAGGGCGGTATGAAGTTCGAGTCCATCAATGTAACGGACGCAGGTATGGAGATTCACATGTACGGCCAGGACGTTAGCCTTAACGAGCTGGAATCAGATACCACAACCAACGGCGGAGGCACCGGCAGCGGTTCTGGTGATTCCAGCAAGAACACCGATGTCACCCGCCCTTGGAAGAACGACGGCCCGGTAGGTTCCTCCGCCCTGGCGGCCTAGCAGCTCTCCAACAGGCCTGGCTAGCTGCCCAGCACTTGCGCGGCAGCGGAAACACCCAGGCGCGTAGCCCCGGCCTCAATCATCGCCACGGCGGCCTCCCAGTCGCGGATCCCGCCAGAGGCCTTAATGCCCACCAGCCCCGCGGCGATGCGTTCTTCCTCCCCCATGCCGAATGGCGCTAGCTTCCCCAGCTTGCGCAGCTCGTCGGACATAATGCTCACAGCCTCCACGCTCGCTCCACCTGCAGGGTGGAAACCCGTGGAGGTTTTCACATAATCCGCCCCGGCCTGCACACTCGCGCGCACAGCCGTGCGCAGCTGCTCCTCATCTAGCACTGCGGACTCCAGGATTACCTTCAGCACCAACGGGTGGGGTACGGCCTCCCGCACAGTGATCAGTTCCCCGAGCAGCGCGTTTTGATCCTTCGCCAGCGCCGCTGCTACGTCGATCACCACGTCAATCTCGTCGGCGCCGCACTGCGCGGCATAACGCGCCTCAGTGGCCTTCACCAAGGAGGCATGCTTGCCGCTGGGGAACCCTGCCACGGTGGCGATGCGCAGCGTGGCGTCATCAACCAAAGAACCCACAGGCAGCATCGAGGGCGAGACGCACACCGCGCCACATCCCAAATCGCTGGCTTCGCGGATCAAGGTGGCGACATCATCGCGCGAGGCTTCGGGCTTCAACAGAGTCGCATCCAGAATTGCGGCGACGGACGCGCGGGAGACCTTAGAACGATCGAAAGAAGTCACCAGGAACCACCCGCATTATCCAGCACATCGCGGATTGCAGGGCGCACGTCCTGCCAGTAAATACCGACGATGACGGCTGCAATAATCCACAGCAGCTCGATGGAAATGAAGAAGCTAAGGATGGACAGCGCCACCGCAGCGCCCATCAGCATCGACCAGTTCTGCTTCTCGCGATCGATCACCGTAAAGGCATCGTCGCGGGTGCTAAGCAGCTGCGCCAGCCCGGTTGCCGCCAGCACGAAAATCGCGACAGCCAGCGCCAGATTAATGCCCGAGTAGGCGTAATAGAACGCCGTGAAAACCGTATTCATGCCCCTCAGCCTAACGCAAAGATCAATTCAGTCAGGGAGTAAATCGCCAGGCCAGCTAATGCGCCCACGATTGTGCCGTTGACGCGAATAAACTGCAGGTCTTTGCCCACCATCAGCTCGATCTTGTCAGAGGCCTCCTGCGCGTCCCAGCGCTCGACCGTCTCGCCAATGATGCCGGTGACCTCGCCTGCGTAATTGTCGGCAAGGTAGCTGGCTGCTCCGACGATGCGGCGTTCTAGCTCTTCGCGGAGCTTCGGTTCTTCTTGGACTCGACGCCCATAGTCCTCCACCCATTGCGCGATCCTGCGACGCAGCAGGGAATCTGGGTCGCGGGACCAGGAGGTAAGTGTCACGCGGGCGGACTCCCACAGGCGGCCGGGCATTGCGGTGACAGGCCCGGAGGTCATTACATCGTTCTTGAACCCCTCAACGCGCGCAATCATCTTTTCGTCGTGTTGCAGGTCTTGGGAGAGTTGGTAAATGAACGAGCGCAGTTGGCGGCGGGCATCGTGGTTCGGGTCGCGGCGGACATCTCCGGTGAATTCCACCAGCTCGCGGTACACGCGGGAGCCGACGAGTTCGCGGACGAAGCGCGGTGCCCAGGTGGGTGTGCGCTCGTCGATGAGCCGCACGACGAAGTCCTCGGAGGTGCGGGCTTTATCGTCCATCCAGACCACAATGGCTTCGACGGCGGGTTCCGTGCGGCCCTCTTCGATGAGCTGTTCGAGACCGCGGCCCAGGGGCGGGCCCCAGGTGGGTTCGCTGAGCTTGTCGATGACCAGTGCACGAAGCACCTGTTCGGCTTCCGCAGGGTTGATGCCATTGACCGTGAGGTCGATGATCTTGCCGACTTCCTGGGAGACGCGCTGCGCCCCACCCCCATCGACGACCCAGTTGCTGGCGCGTTGTGGAATGCGTGCCTTGCGAAGCTTGTCGCTGATGAGGGCAGCATTGAGGAAGTTCTCGCCGACGAATTCACTGAGCGCGTGGCCGACCTGATCCTTCTTGCGCTTGATAATGGCTGTGTGGGGGATGGGGATGTGCAGCGGGTGGCGGAATAGCGCGGTGACGGCGAACCAGTCGGCGAGTGCGCCGACCATACCGGCTTCGCTAGCTGCACGAACGTAGCCGATCCAGGCGCCGGGGTTGCCCTGGTATTCAAGCCAGCGCATGGTGATGTAGATGAGGGTGGCGATGACCAGGAGGCCAGTGGCGATGGTCTTGTGCTTTCTCAACTCGGCTCGGCGAGCAGCTTCGGTGGCGGGATCTGGCCCGGGCACTTGGGACAGTGGTGAGTCCAAGCGTGGTGATGCCTGGGCGGCCTGTGGTGATGACGGCCTGGGGGTCTGGGGCGATGTTGGCTGGGCCGCTGGTTGCTGCTGATGCACAGGCTCGGGTCGGCCTGATGCAGTGGAGTTTTCGGAAGCAGTCATTGTTCAATTATGGCACCACTTGGGGCGTCAATATGGGTCCCGTTGGGTTCCAGCGATCCCCGCATGTGCTGGTTGCCAGTGCGGGTACACTGCGGCGATGTCGCTAGATCGGGAATGTGTTAAAGACAACCCTTCTCATTTATCCAAAACTCCTGGTCAGAGCGCTGACTATTTTCGGAAGTCGGGTAGCTGGGCGTACACATTCCCGTTCTAACGACATGCCCCCTGCCAACCCACAACCACACTGGGCGAAGCAAGACCGCGCCGCCCAAGAGGAGCGACGCGGTCTGCGCAAATGGAGGTGCATGCAAGCACCGGCAGACGGTGCTTAGCGGCGACTAGCCGACGCTAGATGATGCGCCCAGAGCGACTCTTGTACGCGCGGTAGTTCTTGCGACCTGCGCGGATGCACGCAGAACCCGCAACAACAGCAACCACGGACATGACAATGCCGATGATGAGGTACAGCATGCCGTCGTCCTGAGTGCCGGACATGTTGGTAGCCAGACCGAACACGATGGTACCCAGACCCGGCATCAGCAGCAGCCAAAAGCCCATGCCGATCCAAGTAAGGGAGCGCTGCAGGGAAGAGTGCGGCGCATCAAAGCTGGACGGCTGGTAGCCATCAACGTAGTAACGCTCCATGTGCAGGTTCTCACTGAGTGCCATGGTTCTCTCCTACTTTCCTGATACTTATCTTGGAGTTGATCTTAGTCATCCTTGCCGCGGAAAGCGGCACGGGTGCGTTCCTTTGTGATAGCTGCCACAGCCGTCAGCGGGATACCCGCCGGGCAAACGTCAGCGCACTCGCCGTACAGCGAGCAAGGACCGAAGGTTCCCTCGACCTCATCAACCATCTTGCGGGCGCGGAGACCGCGCTCCTCGCGACCCAGCGGAGACAGCGTCAGGTGCACCAGCTTCGCGCCGGTAAACAGGTGAGCCGCACCATTCGGGCACGCTGCAACACAGGCACCACAGCCGATGCAGGCTGCGTGATCCAGTGCCTTCTCAGCGTCGGAGTGGTTAACCATCAGGGAGTCAGCGTCCGGGGCGGTGCCGGCCATGACGGAGACGAAGCCACCCTTTTCCATCACGCGATCCAGTGCGGAGCGGTCGACGACCATGTCCTTGATCACCGGATATGCGGCAGAGCGCAGCGGCTCCAGCTTGATGGTGTCACCATCGTTGAAGGAGAGCAGGCGCTGCTGGCAAGCAGGCTTGTTCTTGTCCGGACCGTGGGGGCGGTCGTTGACCATCAGGCCACAGGTACCGCAGATGCCCTCGCGGCAATCCGAGGCGAAAGCGAAGGGCTCCTTGCCCGCCTCTACGTAGTTGTTGTTTACGTGGTCAAGCAGCTCCAGGATGGACATCTGCTCGGCAGCGTCATCAACGTCAACAGACTCGAAGTGGCCTTCGGCATTCGGGCCCGCCTGACGCCAGATTTCAAGATGCAGTTTCATTACTTGTAATTCCTTGTCATCAGCGGGATACGGTCGAAGTACAGGGGCTCGGAGTGGCGGATGAACTTGTTCTCGCCATTCGGCTGCCAAGCGGAAACGAAGCACCAGTTGTCATCGTCACGCTCTGCCTCGCCGTCTTCGGACAGGTGGTCATCGCGGTAGTGGGCACCACAGGACTCGTCGCGATCCAGTGCGTCCACACACATTAGCTCGCCCAGATCCAGGTAGTCGGCAACGCGGGTTGCGTACTCGAGGGTCTGGTTCATCTCCTCGGTACCGCCCGGGATGTGCAGGTTAGCCCAGAAGTCCTTACGCAGGGCGCGGATCTTCTCGATACCGTCCTTCATGTCCTTCACGTTGCGGGACACACCACAGGAGAAGTACAGGATCTCGCCGAGCTGGCGGTGGTAGTACTCCGGACCGTGCGGGTTGTCACCCTTGATGCTGGTCAGACGCTCGATGCGATCCTTTGCACGCTGCAGAGCTTCCTGTGCGGCAGGGGAATCCTCAGCCGGAATCTCCTCGCCGAGGTGCGGTGCCAGGTAGTTCGGGATGGTGAACGGCAGAGTGAACCAGCCCTCCACGGAGGAGGACAGCAGGGAGTTAGCTCCCAGGCGGTTCGCACCGTGGTACATCCAGGAGGACTCACCAGAGCAGAACAGACCGTCGATAGACGTCATTTCGTTGAAGTCGGTCCACAGGCCACCCATGGTGTAGTGGCAGGTCGGGGCAATGCGCATCGGGGTCTCGTAAGCGGACTCGCCGATGGCCTCTTCGTACATCTGGATCAGGTTGGAGTAACGCTCGCGGATCGTGTCCTTGCCCAGACGCTGGATAGCGTCACCCAGATCCAGGTACACGGAGTTCTTCATCGGGCCCACACCGTAGCCAGCGTTGATCTGCTGGGCGTTGGCACGGGAAGCGATGTCACGCGGAACCAGGTTGCCGAAGGCCGGGTAGCGACGCTCCAGGAAGTAATCGCGCTCGTCTTCCGGAATATCGTTCGGCTTGCGGTCGTCGCCCTTCTTCTTCGGGGTCCAGATGCGGCCGTCGTTACGCAGCGACTCGGACATCAGGATCGTCTTGGACTGCCAGGTGGAGTTCACCGGCAGGCCCGTCGGGTGGAACTGGACGAAGGACGGGGACGCCATGTAGGCACCCAGCTCGTAGGCGCGCATGATAGCCGAGGCGTTGGAGTTCTTGGCCAGAGTGGACATGTGGTACACGTTGCCGTAACCGCCAGTAGCCAGCACGGTTGCGTGGCCGGTGTGAGCCTTCAGCTCGCCGGTCAGCAGGTTGCGCATGATAACGCCCTCACAGCGGCCATCCTTGACGATCAGGTCAACGAGGTCGTTGTGGGTGAAGATCTCCACGTGACCGGCACCGATCTGGCGGTACAGCGCAGAGGTGGTAGCCAGCTGCAGCTGCTGACCTGTTTGACCACGGGTGTAGTAGGTGCGGGAAACCTGCACACCACCGAAGGAACGGGTGGCCAGGGTGCCGCCGTACTCGCGGGAGAACGGAGCGCCCACGGCGTTCATGTGGTCGATAACCTTCGGGGACTCCATGGCCAGACGCCAGCAATCGTTCTCGCGGCAACGGTAGTCGCCGCCCTTGACGGTGTCCTTCGCGTGCAGGTAGGTGGAGTCGTTATCCAGCTTCTTACCGCGGGAGGAGTTCACACCGCCCTGCGCGGCGATGGAGTGCGCGCGACGCGGGGAGTCGTGGTAGGTAAACACCTTCACGTCGTAGCCCAGCTCGCCCAGTGCGGCAGCTGCAGCGCCACCGGCCAGGCCAGTGCCGACGATGAGAATGCGGAACTTGTTGCGGTTCAGCGGGGACACCATGCCGAAGTGTTCCTTGGCGTACTGCCACTGCTTATCCTGGCTGACCGCGTGCGGTGCGTTATCCTTCAGCACCTTGCCGACGGTCACACCCTCCACGACAGATTCCGGTGCGGTGAAAGCCGCTACGGCCTTGTCGTAGTCGAAGTCCGCGGTCTGATTGTGCGGGTGGTTAGTTACTTCGCTCATTTAACTCTCTTCTCCTTGAAATCAGACTCGCCGTTATTGTCCAACCGGGACGAACGAGGCCTGATCAACCAACCCAAACATCACAGCCAGCGGGATGGAGATGTTGCCGATCATCACGATCGCGGGCAGCAGGTAAGCGATCCACAGCATGACCTTGCGGGTGCGGTGGCCAGTGATGCCCAGGTCCGAGGTAGCAGTCCAGATGCCGTGGGACAGGTGCATAAACAGGATCAGCATCGCCAGGATGTAGAAGATAGCCACAGCCGGGCGATCGAAGGATGCAACCAGGTTCTGGAACGCGGCGTGTGCACCGTCAACCGGACCCTGGAAGTCCTCAGAAGCGACCGGCTTCACGCCCATCGTCAGATCCAGGATGTGGAAGATAATGAACAGCAGCAGCACGATACCGGTAACGATCATGCTGCGTGCGGTGAACGTATTCCAGCTGCTGACCATTCCCTTGCGGCGGTAGCGGCCACGGGACTGGTGTCCACGGCTGGTCAGTGCGAAAGCACACCAAACGTGCAGGATCAGGGAAACCAGCAGCACGATACGAGCAACCCACAGGAAGGACTCGTGCGGCAGCAGCGGGTAACCAAATTCACGCAGGAAGTCGGCGTAGGTATTGAAGGATTCGGCCCCCATGTAAACCTTCAGGTTTCCAACCATGTGAACCAGGACGAACAGCGCGAAGATGATGCCCGTGATGGCCATCGTCAGCTTCATCGCCCACGAAGGGAAGCCTGGCTTCTCGCGCAGGCTCGAAGTTCTCAGTTTTCCGTGAGCGATTGCCTCACGGTCGTCATATTTAACAGTCATGGCACCTCCAGTGTCATAGACACTGTAAATCTTGCGACCCCCCTCGGACTACTTGTGTACCTGCAGATTCACCCACTTACACCCCGTTATGGGGTATGACATTTTCGCAATATAAGCCTTGCAAAAATACGACTAACGGTACATCCGTACTGTTAAGTTCGTTATGAGAGGTGGTCATAGCGTCGCGTCACACTGGTCACACGACTTTCGTGCCACTCTTGACTATTTTTATTAATGACGCCACACTCCCACCCCTTAGGCCCCCACCCCACTAAACACGTAACTTAGAATACGGACCCACGGGGACGGTAGGCGTCAATAAATATATATTTTTATAATTTTACCCGGTGGTCCGGAGTGCCGGTCGGGAAGTCACTATCGGCGCGATGTTCACTGAGCAACGTCTGCCCCTTAACAATGACGGGCTCATGACCGACAACAACTTCCTCACCCATGACCCAAATCGGACCAACCTTGTGGTCGCCTTCCTCAACTACCAGCTCCACTTCACCGGGGCGGACTTCTACACGCAGACGCTCGCCATGCAGGGTGATGTGGTAAGTCAAAGATTCCCACTCATCCGGCAGGCGCGGATCAATCGTGTACTGCCCATAGAAATCACGGAAGCCGCCGAAACCATGGGTCAGCGCCGTCCACGCACCACCACACGAGGCGATATGTACACCGTCCGAGGCATTGTGGTGCAAGTCGCCCATATCGACGAATAGACCGCGGTAGAAAAACTCCTCTGCTTTTTCTTTGTAACCCAGCTCTGCAGCGATGATGGATTGCACGACCGCAGAAAGGGTGGAATCACCCGTGGTCAGAATGTCGTAGTAGTCGTAGTCCGCACGCTTAACCTCTGTGGAGAAACGCTGCCCCTGTAGGAATAGCGCCAGCACCACGTCGGCCTGCTTCAGAATCTGATAGCGGTAGATCGTCAACGGGTGATAGTGCAGCAACAGCGGCCGCTTTGGCCCCACCTCCGGATCATCGAGATCCCAAATGCGGCGATGCAGGAACTGATCGTCCTGGGGGTTAACCTGCAGCTCCTCGTTATAAGGGATGTACATGCAATCAGCGGCCTTGCGCCACAAATCCACCTCGGCAACCGTGATGTTCTTCAGGTGCTGTAGGTTGCGATATTCCTCCGGTCGCTCTTCCCTCATCTGGCGCACCACTGCCGCCGCAACTTCCAGGTTGTACTGAGCCATCACGTTTGTGAACAAGTTGTTGTTCACCACGGTGGTGTACTCGTCCGGTCCGGTCACGGAATGGATCTCGAACTTGTCCTGTTGGCTGTTGAAGAAGCCAATGGACATCCAGAAGCGAGCGGTTTCCACCAGCAGGCTGATCCCCTGCTGCAACAAAAATTCTGTATCGCCGGTGGCGTAGACGTATTTCATCAGGGAAAACGCAATGTCGGCATCGATGTGATACTGCGCGGTTCCCGCAGCGTAGTAGGCCGAGGACTCCTGGCCATTGATGGTTCGCCAGGGGAAAAGCGCGCCATCGTGCGAGAGCTCCAGCGCACGCTGTTTGGCCGCAGGCAGCATGTCATAGCGGAAGCGCAGGGCATTTCGAGCCAGGTTGGGGTTGGTGTAGCACAGGAACGGCATGACGTAGATTTCCGTATCCCAAAAGTAGTGTCCGCCGTAGCCGGAGCCGGTCATGCCCTTCGCCGGGATTCCGTTGGTTTCCGCGCGCGCAGAGGCCTGGATCAGTTGGAAGATATTCCAACGCACTGCCTGCTGCAGAGCAGGCTGCCCCTCAATGCGCACATCAGAGCGTTCCCAGAAGCGAGCAAGCCATTCGGCTTGGTTATCCATCAAGTTGCTAAAGCCCACCGATTTCGCACGGTTGATCGTACGCGCGCAGCGGAACGCGAGCTCCTGCGGGGCGACGTGGCGGGAAGAGTGATACGCCGTGTACTTCTCCAGGCGCATCTTCATGCCTTTCCTGCCGTTGAGGTGGTACGTTACGCGCGCAACGTCCTCTTCCACCTCCGTGGAAACCTCCACGCCGGTATCCATGCCCACGTCCGCATCATCTACAGGGTTATCGACTTCCAGAATGTGGTCCATGGACACGGTGACGGTCATTCCCGAGTGGTTGATCTGGTAACCCAGCGTCGCGCGTTCCGGCTCTGTACTGGACTGGTACTTGGGGATGAAGACGCGATCCTGGAACTGCTCGCCCTTGCGCGGATCAAAGCCTTCTTCGCCCGCTACGCGGGCATTATTATCCGGGAACTCCCCCTGCCCATCCTCACGGTTCAGCAGCTGAGAGGAAATCACCACTGCGGCCGGTGCATCCAGCAGCTCGACTTCCAAGGACTGCAAAGCCAGGTGGCGCTCTTGGAAGCTCACCATGCGCTCGGAGGTCACGCGCACATGCTTGCCACCTGGAGTGCGCCAGACCAAGCTGCGGCGCAACACACCTTCGCGGAAGTCCAGGCTGCGGTTGTATTCCATAACCTCCGCGTTGCCCAGGCGCAGCGGCTCGTCATCGATATACAGGCGCATGGCTTTGGCATCCGGCACAGAAACGATGCTCTGGCCTGTGCGCGCCAGACCGTAGGCATCCTCGGCATGCTCGATATCCCAGGTCTCATGCACACCGTTGATGAAGGTGCCATGGGTCTTGGAATCGCGCCCTTCCTCCGGGTTTCCGCGCAATCCCAGGTAGCCATTGGATAGCGCAAAGAGGGTCTCGGCAACGCCTAAATCCATGAAGTTGGGGCGCGTCTCGATCAGCGCCCACTCGTCGACCGGGTTGTTATCCCGATCCACTGCCTCCAGCGGGTTCACAGCGCTGTGCTTCATGTCTGCGCGGAATCCCTCCGCACGCAGGTCGCCGCCGTCGATAGGGCGCTTAAAGCCGGTCTCTGCGCCTTCGCGCCGAGTAGCAAGGTAATCCTTTAGACGCTGGTCAGCAGGGGTGCGCTTGGTCTTTCTTTGGGCGTTGATTCCCATGTTGTTCTGCGATTCTCCGAGTCGTTAATTAAAAATTCTTTGGTTAAAGCGTCTCTTTGACGCGATCTATCCCAGCAGATCCGCTAGATCGTCAACCACGATATCCGCACCGTGGTCACGCAGCGCCTCTGCACCAGCTCCGCGATCCACGCCAATGACCAGCCCGAACTGTCCCGCTTTTCCGCTGGCCACACCACTGGTGGCATCCTCTACCACCACTGCATTCGAAGCGCTCGCGCCGAGCTGCTGCGCACCGTACAGGTACGTGTCTGGTGCGGGCTTACCCGGTAGCTCTTTTTCTGACGCCACCACGCCATCCACTATCACTTCAAACCGATCGAGCAGCCCCGCTGCTTGCAGCACCGGACGCGCGTTCTTGGAGGAGGAAACAATAGCGATCTTTGGGGTCTTCTCCCCTGCTGTAGCGCGTTCCCGGATCGCATCGAGCAGCTGCACGGAGCCCTGGTAGGGCTGTACGCCTTCTTCCACCAGCTTCAGAAAGTCCTCGTTCTTCCGCGCACCCAAGCCGTGGATCGTATCCTCGTCCGCATTGTCTTCCGGGGTACCCGCCGGAAGCTCGATGTCTCGGCTGGCCAGAAGTGCGGCTACCCCCTCGTCGCGGCGGCGTCCATCCAGGTAGTCGAAGTAATCCTGTTCGGTATATGGCCACGTGCCTTTGGATTCCAAGAACGCGGTGAACATCCGTGCCCACGCCTGGCGGTGGAGCTCGGCGGTGGGGGTGATCACGCCGTCGAGGTCGAAAAGTACGGCGTCAAAATCAAAAAGAGAGCGGTCGGGTGAACTCCCAAAGGTGGTGACAGACAAGTCGGAGGCTCCTTCCGGGGCGCCTTGTTGTGCGTGCTTGTTGATGTCTATTTTTCGTGCGTCCACCAGTCTAGCCAGGGGATCGGACACCTGTCCGGGCAAGGAAAACCGCCGGGTGAGGCGGGCTCACACCGGCGGTTAGATCCGTATCGCTTTAGGCGATGCCGTTCTTTTCCTTGAACTCCAAACGACGGGCATGCAAGATCGGCTCAGTGTAACCGGCCGGCTGCTCCAGACCCTTAAACACCAAATCCTTCGCAGCCTGGAAAGCCACCGACTCGTCAAAGTTCGGAGCCATGTTGCGGTAGTTCGCGTCACCAGCGTTCTGCTCATCTACCTTTACAGCCATACGCTGCAAAGATTCCAGAACCTGCTCCTCGTTCACCACACCGTGCTTCAGCCAGTTAGCCAAGTGCTGCGAGTTAATACGGCAAGTAGCGCGATCCTCCATCAGATCGATGTCGTGGATATCCGGAATCTTAGAGCAACCCACACCCTGCTCCACCCAGCGAACCACATAACCCAGGATGGACTGGGAGTTGTTATCAATTTCCTCGGCGATCTCCTCGTCAGACCAGTCAGCGGACTCCGCCACCGGAATGGTCAGGATGTCACCCAGCGTCTCACGACGACCCTCGGTACGCAGCTTGTCCTGCACTTCGAAGACATCTACCTCGTGGTAGTGGGTTGCGTGCAGTGTTGCACCCGTCGGGGACGGAACCCACGCGGTAGACGCGCCTTCCTTCGGCTGGCCGATCTTCTGCGCCAGCATGTCCGCCATCAGCTCAGTCTTGGCCCACATGCCCTTACCGATCTGCGACTTACCCGGCAGACCGTGTGCCAGGCCAGCATCCACATTGTTGTCCTCGTAAGCCAGCTTCCACGGCGCGGTCTGCAGATCCGCCTTACGCACCATCGGACCAGCCAGCATAGAGGTGTGGATCTCATCACCAGTGCGATCCAGGAAGCCGGTGTTAATAAACGCCAGGCGCTCCTTAACCTGCGCAATGCAGGCATCCAGGTTGGCAGTGGTACGACGCTCCTCATCCATCACACCAACCTTCAAGGTGAACCGCTCCAGACCCAGCAGGTCCTCCACCGCACCGAACAGGTCGTTGGTGAACGCAACCTCCTCCGGGCCGTGCTGCTTCGGCTTCACGATGTAGATCGAACCATTGCGGGAGTTACGACGCGGGTTGTTCTCATCCAGACCCGGGATCGCAGCAGCCGAAGTAATAACGGCATCCATGATGCCCTCGAAGATCTCCTCACCGTTCTGATCCAAGATCGCCGGATTCTGCATCAGGTGACCAACATTACGCACGAACAGCAGGGAACGGCCGTGCAGACGCAGCTCCTCACCATCGCGGGAGGTAAACACGCGGTCATCGTTCAGCTTACGAGTGAAGGTCTTGCCGCCCTTCTCCACTTCCTCGGTGAGGTTGCCGGTGTTCAGACCCAGCCAGTTGCGGTAGCCCAGGGTCTTGTCGGTTGCGTCGACAGCGGCGACGGAGTCCTCGAAGTCCATGATGGTGGAGATTGCGGACTCAAGGTTCAGATCCTTGACGCCGGCCTTGTCGGTCTTGCCGATCGGGGATTCCGGGTCGATCTGAATGTCAATGTACAGACCGTTGTTGTACAGCAGAATGTCGGTCGGGTTGGCCTTGTCGCCGCCGAAGCCTGCGTAGACCTCCGGGTTGCGCAGGTGAACGTCATTGCCGTCGATGGTGGCGGTGAACTGGCCGGACTCAACCGCGTACTTGGTGACGTCCTTGTGGGAGCCGGACTCCAGGGGTACTACGCGGTCCAGGAACTCGCGGCCCCACTCGATGACCTTGTCGCCGCGAACCTTGTTGTAGCCGGTGCCCTTTTCCTGGCCGTTGTCCTCGGAGATAGCGTCGGTGCCGTAGAGGGCGTCGTACAGAGAACCCCAGCGGGCGTTCGCCGCATTCAGGGCGAAGCGGGCGTTCAGGATCGGCACAACTAGTTGCGGACCGCCGGTGGTTCCAACCTCCGGGTCAATGTTCTGGGTCTTAATCTCGAAATCGCCCGGCTCGTCAACCAGGTAGCCGATTTCCTTCAGGAACGCGGTGTACTCCTCCGGATCCTGAGCACCCTTGTGGTCGGCGTACCAGGCATCCATCTTTTCCTGTAACTCGTCGCGAGTGTTGAGCAGCTCGCGGTTGCGCGGGGTGTACTCCTCGACGATCTTGCCGAAGCCATCCCAGAACTTCTCCTGCTCCTCGGCGGAATCCTTGCCAATGACAGGAAGTACCTCGGTGTTCACGAAGTCGTAAAGGGTCTTGGCAACCTGAAGGCCGCCGGCGGTTACACGCTCGGTCTGGGTCATGGTGACTCCTCACTTATTGGTCGATCTACCTATTCAAAGGTCTCTACTCACAAAGACTAGGTGACTTCCCTCACCATGGGCACGAAGTTGGTTATAGATCGCACTTTTCTCACCCCCACAGACGGGGACTTTCGGGCATGACTATTTCTCTTTTTCTTTTTGACGCCGCGTCTCATCCCGTGGCGCACCACACCTATAAGTCCAGCAAGAGAGCCAGATCACGTTCTAACCCTGGGGCGTCATTAAGAAACAGTAGGGAGAAAAACTTCACAAAATTAACAAAAAGAGTGACCACCCCCACACATAAATATCCGCCTGACCGGCATTGACGCGGTTATTTGGGTTGGTACTCTCATAGGCAGAGACACGAAACGCAGACTTCACCTAACGGTGACGTTAGGCCTCCGAGTGTGCGAATCGCTGTCCCCCCGCCAGGAACCCCCGGGCAGGGACCAAGACATAACTCTCCCCTTAATTAGTAAGGAAGTGACCCCTACATGTCGAACGTCGGCAAGGCACGTACCGCTGAAGAAATCCAGAAGGACTGGGACGAGAACCCCCGTTGGGCTAACGTCGAGCGCGATTACACCGCAGAGCAGGTCGCTGAGCTGCAGGGCACCGTTGTTGAAGAGCACACCCTGGCACGCCGCGGCGCTGAGATCCTGTGGGAAGCAGTCAACAAGGATGACGATTCCTACATCAACGCTCTGGGCGCACTGACCGGTAACCAGGCTGTTCAGCAGGTCCGCGCAGGCCTGAAGGCTGTTTACCTGTCCGGTTGGCAGGTCGCTGGTGACGCCAACCTGTCCGGCCACACCTACCCCGACCAGTCCCTGTACCCGGCTAACTCCGTTCCGTCTGTTGTTCAGCGCATCAACAACGCGCTGTCCCGCGCTGACGAGATCGCTCGCGTTGAGGGCGACGACTCCGTTGAGAACTGGCTGGTTCCGATCGTTGCCGACGGCGAGGCTGGCTTCGGTGGCGCACTGAACGTTTACGAGCTGCAGAAGGCCATGATCAAGGCCGGCGCTGCAGGTACCCACTGGGAGGACCAGCTGGCCTCCGAGAAGAAGTGTGGCCACCTGGGCGGCAAGGTTCTGATCCCGACCCAGCAGCACATCCGTACCCTGAACTCCGCACGTCTGGCAGCTGACGTTGCCAACACCCCGACCCTGGTTGTTGCTCGTACCGACGCCGAGGCCGCTACCCTGCTGACCTCCGACGTTGACGATCGCGACAAGCCGTTCCTGACCGGCGGCCGCACCGCTGAGGGCTTCTACAACGTCCAGAACGGCATCGAGCCTTGCATCGCTCGTGCGAAGGCATACGCTCCGTACGCCGACCTGATCTGGATGGAGACCGGCACCCCGGATCTGGAGCTGGCTAAGAAGTTCGCTGAGTCTGTTCGCTCCGAGTTCCCGGATCAGCTGCTGGCTTACAACTGCTCCCCGTCCTTCAACTGGTCTGCACACCTGGACGACGACACCATCGCCAAGTTCCAGAACGAGCTGGGCGCAATGGGCTTCAAGTTCCAGTTCATCACCCTGGCTGGCTTCCACGCTCTGAACCACTCCATGTTCGACCTGGCTTACGGCTACGCCCGCAACCAGATGTCCGCATTCGTGGAGCTGCAGAACCGCGAGTTCGCTTCCGCCAAGGAGCGCGGCTTCACCGCTGTGAAGCACCAGCGCGAGGTCGGTGCAGGCTACTTCGACAAGATCGCCACCACCGTCGACCCGAACTCCTCCACCACCGCTCTGAAGGGCTCCACCGAGGAGGGCCAGTTCCACTAAGCCGCTTGCTCTCCAAGCGCTAGGAACTAGCTGCGCGGGCTTCTAGGCCCGTGACATGCTCAAACCCCGGTCAGCACGCAAGTGCTGGCCGGGGTTTCTTTTCCAATCTAACTCGCATACTCACCTGGGCGTCTTACTTGAGACCCAGACCAGGCCGCGGGGAATATACTGGTGAACACCATGGCCAAACGGACTGAACCAACACGAGGATCACAAAACAGAGGCGGCGGAAACTCCACCGCCGAGACAGGCGCAGAGCGCCCCTTTGTTGGTTCCCGCCTCCGCCAACTGCGCAAGGAACGCGGAATCTCCCAGGCACGCCTAGCCGAGATCCTGGACCTCTCCGCCAGCTACGTAAACCAGATCGAGCACGACGGACGCCCGCTAACCACCGCCGTGTTGGAGCGCATCACCGCTGCATTCGGCATCGACCCAACCTTCTTCGCAGATCAAGATTCCACCCGCCTCCTTGCGGAAATCCAAGATGTCACCCTCGATCCGGAAATCAGCCCCACCCCGGCGGATGTCACCGAACTAGCCGCGCTTGTAAAGAACCACCCAGATCTCGCGCGTGCCTTCGTGGATCTACACTCCCGCTACCGCAATGTCTCGGATACCCTCTCGCTGCTCACAGAGGAGCGTGTGCAGGGATCCGCTATCCTTTCCATCACTCCCAAGGGTGAACTCTTCGGGCGGGCCTCCGGGCCGGAAGCGTTCTCTATGCCACACGATGAAGTCCGCGACTTCTTCTACGCCAGGCAGAACTACATCGATGTTCTCGATGTGGCAGCGGAAAAGTTGGCGTCCAAAATAAACATCGGGGCGAACCAGATACACCACACCGAACAGATCATCGCCGAGCGCCTACAACAGGTACACCAAGTACAGGTGATTTACTCGCGAGACCTGGGCGACACGCAGCACAAGTTCGACCCGCAGAAAAAGACACTCCACGTGTCGTCGAAGATGCGCCCCGGGCAGATTGCGTTCCGACTGGCTACAGAGTTGGCCTACCTGGAAGCGGGCACAACGATCGACTCGCTGGTGGAGCTGGGGCACTTCCAATCCGAAGAATCCCGCGCGCTGGCGCGCCGTGGCTTAGCTAGCTATTATGCCGCCGCACTTCTGCTGCCCTACCGGCAGTTCCACAGCTCGGCCGAAGAATCGCGCTACGACCTCGAATTCCTCATGCGTGAATACGGCGTGGGCTACGAGACCGTCTGCCACCGCCTTTCCAGCCTGCAGCGCCCCAGCCTGCGCGGTGTGCCCTGGACTTTTGTGCGCGTGGACCGTGCGGGCAACATGTCCAAGCGACAGTCAGCGACAGGCCTGCACCTGTCGAACTCGGGTGGCACGTGCCCGCTGTGGAATGTGTACGAGACGTTTAGCTACCCCGGCAAGATCATGCGGCAGATCGCGCAGATGCCCGACGGGCGGACGTACCTGTGGATCGCCCGCACCGTGAACCACCACCGCGCGGCCTGGGGGCAACCGGGAAAGATGTTCGCCATCGGTTTGGGCTGCGAGCTGCGGCACGCCGACCGCACGGTGTATTCGGATGGGTTGGATCTGAAAGATACGTCCGCGGCAGTGCCGATCGGCTCCGGCTGCCGACTGTGTCCGCGCGATAACTGCCCGCAGCGCGCGTTTCCACCGATCCACCGCTCGTTGGAGATCGACCCGCACCGTTCGAGCGTGTCGCCGTACTAGCTCGTGCCCCTACAGCGCTAGTCGCCGTCGAAAAGCCCGACGATCTGCCTGCGCTGCAGTTCGCGGCGGTTATATGTGGCCTCGCGCACCGATTCGTCAGTATCAAAGCTCGAGCCGAGTGCTCCGCCGAGGGTGCCTAGTGACGCCGCAAACCATGCCAGCGTCAAATAATCCAGCGGCGTGATAGTGGAGTTCACCTTGTTTTGAAAGAAGGGCACCGGCACAACCGCGGCGCTGACCAGCAGCATCGTCAGGTAGATCAGGGCATAGACGCCGGTAGCGGAGATCAGCACCGTGCCGATGGTGGCCAGGTTATCCATCCGGGCGCGCCACCACTCGACACTGTCGGAGGAAGCCTGTGTGGAGGTTGCATCGGCGCCGACGCTCAACACGGACGGTTCCGCCTTACGGCTATATCCCCCATTCCACAGGCCGTTTTTGTAGATCAACCAGAAGGTCAGGAGGGTAATGGAAAGGATGGTGATCATGATCTGCCGCCACGGGCTGATCAAGTAGGACATCTCCCACACAGAACCATAGAAGATGCCGAAGCCGCCTGTGGCCACGCCCGTGGCCAGGCAGCTGGAGAGCACCTTGAGCAACTGGCCGGGACGGTTGCCGCGGATCATTCCCAACAGCAGGCGCAGGGTGCGCCCACGGCCTTCGAGTACGCGGGTGGTATCGGCCTCTGCGTCGCCGCCCTCGATCTCGTCTACGCCCTTTTCGCGCTGGCCAGCTCCGGCGTGCTTGCCGCAGACCAGGCGCGACAGCTCCTGCCACAGTCCTTCTTTGGCTCGCAGCAGGCCAAAGGCAGGCAGGCACAACATGGTGGCCTTGCCCTGCTCGACGGTCTGGCTGATTACCGGCCTGCGGGTGGTCAGCGGCAGGTCGGTGACGTACACCAGCCGATCCCAGCCGTAGTCGCGTAGGATTCCGGGGGCAGTGTCGGCGAGGCGGACGTTGCCGAACTCGTCCATCGGCAGCGTTCCGGTGCGGAATTCGAGGATGGGTTTGGTCCCGGAGACGTGATTCTCCGAGGCCTTAGCGAGCTGTTGGAGCATGGCGCGCACGCGCACCGCTGGCAGTCCTCGGTCTGCCAGCAAGCCAATCTTCTCTGGCAAGTCTGGGCACCAATCGTGGCAGGGGAAGGATTTGCCCGAAATCCTACTCCACCTGCACCTAACCAGGGAAATACTGGCCGATCGAACCTTCTTAGAGGTTGATCATGTGCCCGCCGGCGATGCCGTGGGCGGCTTCCTTCATTGCCTCCGACAGGGTCGGGTGCGTGTGAACGTTGCGGGAAATCTCCTCAGCCGTCAGGTCGAAGCGCTGTGCCAGAGTCAGCTCCGGCAGCAGCTCGGAGACATCCGGGCCGACCATGTGAGCACCTAGCAGTTCGCCGTACTCAGCGTCTGCCACCAGCTTCACGAAGCCCACGCCGTGGCCCAGGCCCTGTGCCTTGCCGTTTGCGGTGTAAGGGAAGGTAGCGACCTTCACCTCACGGCCTTCCTCCTCTGCCTGCTTCTTGGCAGCTTCCTCGGTGTAACCGAAGGAAGCAACCTGCGGGAAGCAGAAGGTGGCGCGCGGCATCATCATGTAGTCGCCCAGTAGCTCGGTCTCTTCGCCGGCGATAACCTCAGCCGCAACCACACCCTGCGCCTCTGCGACGTGAGCCAGCTGCAGCTTGGCGGTGACGTCACCGATGGCGTAGATGTGCGGAACGCTGGTGCGCATTTCGTCGTCGATGTCGATAGCACCGCGCTCGGTCAGCTTCACGCCAGTGTTCTCCAGGCCGTAACCCTCCACGCGCGGTGCAAAGCCGATAGAAACCATCACGCGGTCGGCCTTCAGGGTCTCGGACTTGGAGCCATCAGCGGATTCGATGTCCACCTCAACACCCTTGCCTTCGCCCAGGTCGCGAACGGCGGTGGTCTTGTGCCCGGTCTTCAGAGTTACGCCCAGCTTCTTGTACTGCTTGGTGATCTCCTTGGAGACGTCCTTATCCTCGTTCGGCAGGACGCGGTCCATGAACTCGACCACGGTGATGTCCACACCGAAGTTGGACAGCACGTAGGCGAACTCCATGCCGATAGCTCCGGCACCGATGACAACCATGGAGTCCGGCTTGTTCTCGTCCAGGATCTGCTCTTCGAAGGAGACGATGTTGCCGCCCAGCTCTACGCCCGGCAGGGACTTCACAACGGAGCCGGTAGCGATGATGCAGTTGTCGAAAGTAATGGTCTTTCCGGCGTCGTCTCCATCGGAAACTTCGATGGTCTTATCGTCGACGAAGTTGCCGCGGCCGTGGATCTCCTGAATCTTGTTCTTCTTCATCAGGTAGTGCACACCCTTGACGATGTTGCCCGAGACCTTGCGGGAGCGCTGGTGCGCCACCTTGAAGTCCATCGAGATGTTATCGCCAGTGATGCCGTAGGTCTTGGCTTCCTTGGTGATGGTGTGCGCGAGTTCAGCGTTGCGGATCAGCGCCTTTGAGGGGATGCAGCCCACGTTGAGGCATACGCCACCCCAGTACTGCTTTTCGATAACGGCGGTCTTCAGACCCAACTGAGCGGCGCGAATCGCCGCCACGTATCCGCCAGGGCCTGCTCCGAGTACTACTACGTCAAAATGTTCTTTAGCCACAAGATCCAAGGGTACTTAATCTTCTTTATTTATGTGACGCCCACACACCTCCCATAGCACACACCTCGACTCAAGACTTAACTCCCGCCTCGCTAGCCATATGAGTAACACCCCCGTTTTCGGGCTCCCCATAAAAACTAATTAGCTCCTCGGGTTCCCATTGCTCACTAAGGTTAGGTAAAGTCCCCTATGACCTGAGAGGTTTCTAGCAACTGCCTACGAATCTCTCAATCTTTCAACTGATCATCCACGCATCGGATCTTGAGTTTCTGACGTTTCCCCGGGCGTGGCTCCACAGAAGGATCAACTAAATGAAGCGAAGCATCGCCCGCACCCTTGCTGCCGTCACGGCCGCAATCGCACCTTTCGCCACGGTTGCAGTCACTGCTCCGGCCACCCAGGCCGCTACCGTTACTGCAGCACAGAAGGCGGCAGGTATCGCCCCAGCAGAGCTGAAGATGAACACCAGCACTCCAGACCAGCCTTCAGAGGCTACTGCATGGCGCGGAATCATCTCGTCCCTGCGAGCCAAGGGCTTTGACAATGTGCAGGAAGTCTCCGCTTACTCTCCCTCCATGAAGCGCCACGTCCCGCTGGTTGTTATCCAGCCCCGTGATGTAAAGAAGCGCGACAATGCGCCGACCCTGTACATGCTGAACGGCGCTGACGGTGGCGAGGGTATCGCTAACTGGATCCGCCAGACCGACATCGTGACCTACTACGGCGGAAACGACGATCCGGCTAAGGGCACTGTCAGCCCGGGCATTGGCGCAAACATCGTGATCCCCATGTCCGGCGCTTACTCCTACTACACCGACTGGATTACCGAGCCGAACACTCCCTACATCAAGGGCCCGCAGAAGTGGGAGACCTTCCTGACCCGCGAGCTACCGCAGGCTATCGAGCCGGCTCTGAAGGCTAACGACAAGCGCGCTATCGCTGGTATGTCCATGACCGGCACCACCTCCCTGCTATTCGCCGAGCACCACCCGGGCTTCTACGACTCCGTCGGATCCTTCTCCGGTTGCGCTGCAACCACCACGGGTCTGACTCCGAAGTTTATCGACCTGGTGCTGAACCGCGGCGGTACGGACTTCACGAAGATGTGGGGCCCGATCAACGGTGAGGTTGCTCGCAACAACGATGCTCTGATCAACGCTGAGAAGCTGCGCGGTCAAAAGAACATCTACGTCTCCACTAGCTCCGGCTTCCCGGGCGAGCACGATATGCCCTGGTCGAAGCGCGTTAACGGCCAACCTTCCGCCGCTGCACAGGTGATCTTCGAAGGCTCCGTCATCGAGGGCGCCACCAACGCCTGCACCCGCGATCTGGCTCGCAAGACCAATTCGCTGAACATCCCGGTGACCTACAACTTCCGTCCGGCGGGCACGCACCAGTGGGGCTACTGGCAGGACGACCTGCGCGGCTACTGGGACCACCTGGTTGCTGGCCTGGGCACTGGTGTCAAGCGTCCGCCGCTGAAGCCGACCGAGCCGATTTCCCCGCAGGATTACTGGGCAGGTTCCACCTCCGGTTCCTAAACGCCTAGCACAAACCCTTGAACAGCTAGAACACCACATCCCCCGCCACAGACTACCTCCGTGGCGGGGGTTGTCCTATGCAGAGAGTAGTGTGCCTTACATGACTCAAACGCAACAGCAGCCCCGCCCTTTCCGCAGTTCCCCTATCGCTGGAGCTCGGGATGCGTACTCGGGTGTGGACTTCAACCTCGGTTTCCACGTGCTGAGCTACGACTTGCAACTGAATTACAACGTCGAGCCCAACCACCTCAACGGTGTCGCTCGCCTATCGGTTGAAAACTACCGGCCGCTGAAGTCGATGACGTTGGATTTGGCTAATAATCTGGCTGTCAACCGAGTTGAGGTGTCCGGCCACGGCGCTGCCGCCGCGAATGGAACGATGAAGATCCGCCGTTTCCGCCACACCGGCAACAAGTTAACGATCACGTTTGTGGAGGAATTGGCAGAGGATCAATCCTTTGATCTAACCATTAAATACGGTGGTTACCCGCGCCCTCTGCGCTCCAAATGGGGTGAGGTCGGCTGGGAGGAGACCGACAACGGTGCCCTCGTGGCCGGCCAACCCAATGGCGCTCCTAGCTGGTTCCCCTGCGATGACACCCCGGACGAGAAGGCAATGTTCCGCGTGGCAATCACCGCACACCGGGATGTCACCGCCATTGCCCATGGCACCCTGGTAGAGGAATTCAACAAGGGAAACAACACAACCCGGGTGTTCGAAACACGCTATCCCATGGCCACCTATCTGGCCGCGGTATACGTAGGCACGTACCAACGTGTGGATTTCCGTAGCGCGAAACTCGGCCGCAGGAACGTCCCGGTTTTCGGCTGGCTTCCGCAGGGCACCGAACACGCTAAGCGAGTTCGTGAGCTAGTACAGGAAGACTTCGGCCAGCAGACGGAGATGGTCGAGGTGTACTCGGATCTCTTCGGCCCCTATCCCTTCCCGGAATACTCGGTGGTGGTAACTGACGAGGAAATGGAAATTCCACTCGAGGCTCAGGGCATGAGCATGTTCGGCTGCAACCACGCCGACGGCAAGCACACCTGGGAACGATTGATCGCCCACGAGCTATCCCACCAGTGGTTTGGCAACTCCGTCGGACTAGTCGAATGGCGGGATATCTGGCTCAACGAGGGGTTCGCGTGCTACTCCGAATGGCTGTGGTTTGAAAAATCGCAGGGCATTCCCGCTGCTCACCACGCATGGGCTCATCACCGGGCGCTGGCCGAAAAACCGCAGGACATTCTGCTGATCGACCCCGGTGCGGACGATATGTTCGACGACCGGGTCTACAAGCGCGGCGCACTCACCGTCCACGCCCTGCGGGTGCTGCTGGGCGACGCTGCCTTCTTCGACATGGTTCAACGTTGGACGACCCAACACCGCATGGGACTGGTGGAAACTCGCGACCTGGAAAACCTGGCACACTCCATCGCGGAGGAAAACGGTATTGCCCGCAGTGAGGTACAAGGGCTTTTCGATCGCTGGTTGCGTCACCAAGACCTGCCCGAGTTCCCTGGCGGCGAGGGTCTTGAGCTCAGCGATGCGCAGTTGCGCGAACTACCCGCAGGGCCAGCTGCGGAGATGGTCGATGCGTCTGGCCCGGCGCGCGCAGTAGATGCGCTGAAGCGGGTAGGCCAGAAACTCGGCGAGCTCAGCGACAGGCTGCAGGACTAGCAGAGCGACCTTTCGCGGGGTTAACGATGCGCGCCATTTCGCTTGCCACCGTCTTCGTGGCCATCGCCGGGTATCTGGTTATTTGGGTTGCCAATAAGGGGCTTCCCACCGCCGGATACGAAGATTTCATGGTCTATTGGTCGCTCTTCTTTGCAATGACGGGCGTGCTGGATGGGCTTATGCAGGAGACCGCACGGGCGGTCTCCACCCGACGTGCGCAGACAAACCCCCGCCCAGCGCCCCGCCCGTTCGCGTTGACAGGCTACATCGCACTCGTAATTGGAGCGCTGGCACTGATTACCGGCCCGCTGTGGATCGGCGAGCTCGTCCCCGGATTAACTGGATGGGGTCTTGTCTTATTGGCTGTGGGCCTAGCCTGTTATACGTTCCAAGCGACAGTGTGTGGCCTACTGTCTGCGAACCATTCCTGGCCTAGTTTCGCCTGGTTGATGGCCATTGATTCCGGAGTGCGTCTAGCGTTGGCCGTGGTTGCCTGGCTACTGGGATGGCAGCTGCTGGCCTATTTGTTTGTCACGGTGATCGGCGCAGCCACGTGGCTGCTTATCCTGTTCTGTTCTCGTTCAGCACGTGCCACACTGAGCGACCGCGCGGATGTCGCCGCTCGCCCTTTCCTCGCACGCACGGTGAAGGCCACGATCGCCTCCGGAGCTAATGCCGTGATGATTACGGGCTTTAGCGTGTTGCTGCGTTATACCTCGGGGGCAGATGTCGGCCCCGGCGCGCTCGCCGCAACTATCACCGCGATTACCCTTACCCGCGCGCCGATTCTGGTCCCCCTCCAGCGCTTCCAGCCGGCGCTGATTGTGCATTTCACTAAACACCGCGAACAGGTGCTGCGTGCCGCCACTTTGCCCATTGCAGCGGTGGGGGGCGTCGCTGCTATTGGTGGCATCGCGGCCTACTTCCTAGCCGCGCCACTAATGGGGTTGTTTTTTGACGCCGCCGTGATCTCCTCCCCTGCCACCCTCGGATGGCTAACCCTCGTTTCCGGAGCGACAGCCATCCTGATGATCAGTGGCTCGGCTGCGCTGGCAGCGGATCGTCACAATCTCTACACCGCTGGCTGGTTAATCGCTATTGCTTTGTCAACGGTGGTTCTTTTGATGGACTACTCCCCCGATACGCGCGCCATTTGGGCGCTGGCGACCGGCCCGGCCATCGGTGCAGCGGTGCAACTGGGTGTGCTTGCGCTGGCGGGCGGGGAAAAGAGGACCGAAAGCTAGGCTTCCGATTGCTGTGGTTCAGGAATGAACTTCTTGGAGGTCAGCGTCACCACGACAAGGCCGATAAGGGCAACCACCGCACCAAAGCCCAGCATCTCGGTGTAAGTGAACCAATCCTTCAAACGGGACAGGATCATCGGGAAGAAGAAGCCGATATAGGTGATTGTGTAGAAGAAAGCGGTCAGTCCACCGAGATCATCAGCGCTGGCGATTCGTTGGACTTCCGTCAGTCCGGAAATCAGGCACACGCCGTATCCGGTACCCAGGATAAGCCCGACGACAATAGTGCCGATGAGCGAGCCCACGTGGGCGGTCCAGGCTGCCACAATCATGCCGATGATCACCAGCACCAGGCCGAGCTGTTGAGCTTGCGAGTTGTTCGGGTTGATGTACTTATTGGACACCTGCTGAATGCCAAAGCCGAACAACAATGCAACTGCGGTGATGCCTGCCGAAAAGGCGATGGGATAAGAGACCTCATCCTGCGCCAAGCTCGGCATGATGGCGTAGGCCACGCCCGCACAGCCGAAAACCCACGGGGCGATGGGAATAACGGCGGTGAGGAAGCGGGGGTGGCGAAGGGAGGGCACGTTAAGATCCGACCAGAAGGATCCCTTGACCTTGAGGTGGGCATTTTGTCGGGTTTCCGGAACGCCCAAGAGGCCGACCATGGACAAGGCGCACAGCACGATGCTGATGATGTAGGGCGTTTGTCCCGGCGCAGGACCCCACTCGGCAAGCAGGCCCGCCACAGCGGCGCCCACTGCGAAACCGAAGGTGAGGGACATCGTTGCTCGGCGAGCACCTGCCCCCTCCCCGGCACTCGGGTCGAACGAAGGTGTGGATAGTTCCTTGATCCAGGCACCGCCTGCGGTCATCACCATGCCGACTGCAAAACCACTCAGCACGCGACCGGTGAAGATCAGGGGTTCATTCATTTCGCCCATTGCAATAAGGACGCTGCCGACCAGGCTAATGACCGGTGCGGGCAACATGACGATGCGACGACCGTAGCGGTCGGATAGTGGACCGCACAGCAGCAGACCAGCTGCGATTCCTGCGGCGTAGCAGGCCAACAGAGCATCGACGAAGACCGAGCCGAATACGTTTTCCCCACGGTAGAAAACCATCATTGGAGTGAACTCATTACCGGCGTAGGCCACCGCCAGCACGCCACAGGCCACGAGCAGCCAATACCGTTTCTGGGCACGGCTTGCCGCTCCGCGAGTGGAGGGGTTGACTTTGTGGCTACGCATAGCTTCACGCTGCATGGATTGGCCTTGCGCGGGTTGCTTCACTTCCTGCTGTGCTTCGTCGAATGTGTCCTCGGTCATAGGGAAGAGCCTAGCCCCCCTCATTGGGGACTACCAACGCACTATCGAAGTCGAAGTCTCCAAGCTAGCCAATTTAGACATAATTTTATTGCTAATTTTTTGAGTCGCAGATCACATTTTTACGTACCCTTGAGGCTATGTCACCAAACCAGTCCAAAAACGCTACCGAAAGCACCACCCCGACTGATAACTCGGTCACATCAAAGAAAGTTGATGGAATTTCCGACAATTCGGGCTTTGCACTCCGCCGATCGACGTCGGCGCCCAAGACTTTGGCCAGCGCTCCCAACGCTGAAGAGCAGGCGTCGATAGCAAAAGAGCTAAAGCTTGTTCTCGACGGTGACTTCCCCACCGCGCGCGCAGCGACCCGCCAGGTGTTGGCGAATCCCGACATTCTCCCGCGTGCGGATCTTGACCTCGAACAGTCTCGCGCCCGCACTACCGAACAACTTCAGCAAGTTCGCGAATCCGGAACGCCAAAGGATGCCTTCCGCAAAGACCAAGGCGGCACGGGAAACACGGGCCACTGCCTGACCTCAATTGAGATGCTGGGCCATGCAGACCTTTCCCTGATGGTGAAGTCCGGCGTGCAATGGGGTCTATTTGGCGGTGCCGTGGGCAACCTGGGCACTGAACGCCACCAGGAGATGGTGACGCAGCTAATGAATCTCGACGCGCTTGGCTGCTTTGCCATGACAGAGCGCGGCCACGGCTCCGATGTGCAGCAGTTGGAGACCACGGCAACCTATGACCCGGCGACGCAGGAGTTCATCATCAACTCCCCCACCGCCTCTGCCGAAAAGTGGTACATCGGTAACGCCGCACGCGATGGTCGCTGGGCTGCTGTGTTTGCGCAGCTCATCGTTCCCAACAACGACAATGCCGAAGGACAGGAAGAATCCCCGTCCGATTCCCAGGGTGTGCACTGCCTCCTGGTGCGCATCCGCGAGGACGATGGTTCTGCCATCGCCGGAGTACGCATCGGCGACCACGGCTACAAGGGCGGGCTGAAAGGCGTAGACAATGGCACTATCAGCTTCGATAACTACCGCGTGCCACGCGAAGCGCTGCTGAACCGCTTTGCCGACGTTGATGAAGAAGGTAACTACAGCTCCCCTATCGAAAACCCAAACCGACGCTTCTTCACAATGCTTGGAGCCCTGGTGCGCGGCCGCGTGACTGTGGGAGCTGCCGCCGGCGCGGCCGCCCGCACCGCGCTAGACATCGGTGTGACGTACGCGAACCTGCGGCGTCAATTCGCTCCCGACGATTCGCTACCAGAAAACCGCTTGATCGAACACCGATGGCACCGCCTGCGCCTCATCCCACGTGTAGCGCGCGCCTACGGCCTGCAGTTCGCTACGAACAAGCTGATCGCGCGCGTGCACGAGCTGGATCAGCTCGGGTTGGATCCCACACAGCACACCAAGGAACAGCAGGCCGACCAACGCGAGGTTGAGGCGCACGCTGCAGCGCTGAAGGCCGCCAACACCGCCCACGCCACCGACACGATCCAGGAAGTCCGCGAAGCTTGCGGAGGCGCCGGGTACATGGCGGAAAACCTGCTAACTACGTTGAAGGCCGACTCGGATGTGTTCACCACCTTCGAGGGCGACAACGTCGTGATGATGCAACTTGCCGCCAAGGAACTGATGACCGGCTTCGCCAAGGAACTCGGCGGACTGAACCCGATGGAAATGGTGCGCTTCGGGCTGGATAGCTTCGGCACGTTGCTGCGCCGCCGAACCGCCGCAGATGCGCTGATCCAGAACCTGGTGGATACGTTCAGCGATTCCGAGGAGACCTCGCTATTCGACCCGGCCTACCAAATCAACCTGCTCACCGAGCGGGAGGATCGTCTAATGCGCTCGCTCGCCCGGCGCCTTCGCCCGGCCCGCAAGATGGAAGTGGTTGAAGCAGCCCAGCTCGTGGATCGCTCACAAGATCACCTGTTGGCCGTCGGCTGGGCCCACGTGGATCGCATTGTTTTCGAGGCCTTCGTGGAGGCCGAGTCCAAGCTGGAGTCGGAGGACGCCCAGCGCGTGCTGGAGCAGGTTCGCGACGTGTACTTCCTCAGCTGCATCGTGGACAACGCAAGCTGGTACCTCGAGCAGAACCTGCTTACAGGTACCCGCACCAAGGCTGCACGTGCCGCTCTGAACGACCTGGTGGATTCCCTGGGGCCGTGGTCGCAGACGCTGGTAGATGCTTTCGGCATCCCGGACCACATCACAGAGCTGAAGCTGATGGAGGACTACGACGCGATGGTGCCGAAGTACGAGTCCGACCCCGCCGCCGGACAGGAGGGGTAGGCGGGCTTTCCAACACCTGCATTCTCTAGCGCGAACCCCACATCGTATTCTTAGAGAATGACCTCCACCCCCTCCACCTCCCCAAATAGCGCCAGCTCGCACCCGGACTCCCGTTCCGGCGATGCGAAGCTCGGCAATGGTCTGAAAGTCCGTCACCTCACGATGATGGGTCTGGGGTCCACCATCGGCGCCGGGCTGTTCCTGGGCACCGGCGTGGGGATCGAAGCGGCTGGGCCGGCCGTGCTGCTGGCTTATATCGTCGCGGGACTCATCGCCATTCTTGTCATGCAGATGCTGGGGGAGATGGGCACCGTCATCCCTGCCTCGGGTTCCTTTTCCGAGTACGCCGAGCACGGCATTGGACGCTGGGCTGGTTTCACGCAAGGATGGATTTACTGGCTTGCCACCGTCGCGGTACTCGGCGCCGAAATTACTGGTGCGGCGAGCTTTATGGGTGCGTGGTTCGGTATTGACGCCTGGATCCCCGCCGCTATCTGCGTGCTTTTCTTCGGTGTGGTGAATCTGCTGCAGATCCGAGCCTTCGGCGAGTTCGAGTTCTGGTTTGCGTTCATCAAGGTGGCCGTACTGGTGGCATTCCTGGTTATCGGTTTCCTATTGATATTCGGCCTGCTACCGGGACACACATTCATCGGTACGGAGGTCTTCACCGCCGATGGATTCATGCCCAACGGCGTAGGCGGTGTAGCTACGGCGATCCTGGCCGTAGCCTTCGCCTTCGGCGGTATCGAGGTGGTTGCTATCGCCGCTGCGGAGTCCGAAAACCCGCAGCAGTCGCTGATCAATGCTGTGCGTTCCACCATCACCCGCATCTCGCTGTTCTACCTGGGCTCGGTACTGGTGATTACCTTCCTGCTCCCCCACTCTTCACTGGGGCAGGCAGAAAGCGCGGCCGATAGTCCCTTCACCCGAGTACTGAACCTGGCGGGTATTCCGGGCGTCGTCGGTTTTATGGAAGCCATCATCGTTCTGGCGCTCTTGTCAGCCTTCAATGCGCAGATTTACGCCTCCAGCCGCATGATGTTCTCCCTGGCTAAGCGCCACGAGGCACCAAAGATCTTCACCCGCGTTGACCGCCGAGGCGTACCAGTCAACGCGATTATCCTTTCCGTCGCGCTTTCCATCGTGATGGTGGTGCTGAATTACCTGGACACGGGCTGGCTGCTGACCTTCATGTTGAACTCTGCAGGTGCCTCATTGTTGATCGTGTGGACGTTCATCGCCGTCTCCGAACTGCGTCTGCGCCGTCGACTAGAGCGGCATGCCGGTGGAACGCTGCCAATCCGCATGTGGGCTTTCCCTGTTCTGACCATCATCACGCTCGCAGTGCTCGCCAGCCTGGCCGTCCTCATGTTGACGGATCCGGGTTCCCGAGTGCAGCTATTGTCGGCGACCGTAATGTTTACGATCCTGGTGGTGGCCAGCTTCGCCAATTCCGCCATCCGTGGGTTGAGCCCCTTCGAGAAGCTGCCCCTGCCTTCCTCCCTCTAATAAAGCTCGCCGCGAATGCACCAACAGCACGGCTAACCGGCACCCCAGAACAAAGAACAACTGAGGTGCCGGTTAGCCGTGCTGTATCCATTTAGCTACTAGGGCTGGCGCTGTCGCCTTAGAGAGAAAGACTGCCGGATGGCCCTGTGGAGTTCTGAAGGCCAACTAGGTTGTAAATAACGGCCCAGATGAGTGCCAGCGGTGCAAAGAGGGGGAGGCGCAGCCAAGCCGGGGTGTTTTCCCAGATGGTGTTCACTGAGCCGAGCGGGGACTTAGTGTTCGGAGTTTCTGCAGCCTGTACTTGAGTGGTGGGGGTGTGGGTTTCGGCCTGGGCAGGTGCGGCGAGACACGCGGTGACGGTTGCGGCGGTAACGCCAGCGATGAGCGACTTGCGAATCTTCATTGGGGAAAAATCCTTTCTGAAGGAGTTCGGGTAGAGATGTGCAAAAACCTTCTTTGCCCCCGGGTGCGGTTCCATGAATGATTGGACGCAAACTCGCGAGCTTGGAAGTGCTTTGTTTAGCCAAACGCTTATGGGTGGCGAAACGTTAGCAGTCGCTAGCAATCAAAATGTCCCACAGCAAACTGTCAAGAATGCTGTGGGACATCACATGGAGCCGCTTGCGAGAATCGAACTCGCGACCTTTTCATTACGAGTGAAACGCTCTGCCGACTGAGCTAAAGCGGCGCGTACATTAAGTACGAAGCGTTATCCTAGCCGACGCAAACCCTGAGCACCAAAACACACTTAGTACCCAGCCCGGAACCTTCGTTAAGCCACCCCGCAGCACTGCTGTAGGCGCCCCGCCATCGCATCCAGCGCCACCTCTGGCCGCACGTTATAGCCCAGCACCTCGCGGCACTCCATCACCGCATCGATGCAGCTCACCAACGCAGACGCACTGTTGCGCCGCGCCAGTTCCTTCGACGTCGCTGCCATGTCTGGATGCTGGTGTCCACCTACCGGCACACCTTCGTCGTCCACTGCACCCGCGGCCTGAAGCATCGCGTCGCGGTACAGCCCGGCGATGTCGATCAGCGCCAGGTCTAACGAGTCACGGGTCCTTCTTGTGCGCCTGTTCTTCTGCTCTTTTTCTAGCTCTTTCATTCTTCCCGACGCCCCCCGCTGGGCCTTTGCAGCACCCTTACCTTTCGCGCCTACGCCAAGGCTGCTCTCCAAATCTTCGCGTTCCCGCTGATCCAATTTCTCCAACTCGCTGGCGGCCTCTTCAGCTGCCTTGGCTACCAGCTCGGACGTGAAACGGTACAGCGCATTGGGCTCGTACACCAGCTTCGGCAGTTTAAGGGCAGTGGCGCGTTTGTTTCGGGCGGCCTCGTCGCTGGCCAAGTGTCTCGCTCTACCAATATGGCCGGCTGACACATCGGCGGCCCATTGGGCTTGGCTTTCGCTGAGTCCGAGGGTGGCGTCACTAAGCAAGACCCCTTTCACCGCCGCCGGAGAAGGAGTAGGCACATAAACATGACGGCAGCGCGACCGCAGCGTGATTGCAATATCCGATGGATCTGTTGACGGCGCGCACAGCAGAAAGACGGTGCGGGCTGGGGGCTCCTCGACCGACTTGAGCAAAGCGTTGGCGGCAGCGTCATTGAGCCGGTCAGCATCCTCCACAACCACCACACGCCAGCGCGCAACAGTGGGCATGTTCGCGGCTTCGTGGATGGCCCCGCGGATCTCGTCGACCGAAAGAACCACACCAGTAGTGGACACCCACAGGATGTCCGGGTGGGTTCCCGCAGCAGCGCTACGGCACTGATCGCATTGCCCACAACCGCCGTGCGGGCACACCAGAGCCGTGGCGAAAACCTTCGCCGCGATAGAACGCCCGGAGCCGGGAGGGCCGGTGAACAACCACGAGTGAGTCATCGCCTGCGGATCCTCCACGGCCCGCTGCAGGGGACGGCGGACAGATTCCGCAGTGATCCGCCCAAAGACTCCCGCTGCGTGCCCCGGTGTGGCTGGCGCCGTGGTTTCCATCATGGTTACTTAGTCTAGCTATTCGCCCCGACCACCCTCCGCGTGTCCTCGGCATAGGTAGGGCATAGGTAGACGCACCCGGCGGGGGTGCCGGTGCGATAGTCTGAATGGCATGAAACAACTGCTGCGCTACCTGTCCTGGGCCTGGGGAACCTCCTGGCCCCTGTACGCAGCAACCGTGTTAGCCACCAATGTCATCGGCGCCACTGCAGTGGCCACGTTCCTGCGTTTCCTCATCCCTCTGCCTGCCGCGCGCGAACTAACAAGTCCGGACACCACTATTGCCACGCTGTACATCATCTATTTCGGTGTGGCCGTCTTGGCTGGCATTGCAATGACCTTGTACTTCTTCGCGCCCGTGCTGAGGTGGCAGCGCACACCAAAAGCCTATGATCCGAATATGGTGCGCGACCTGGTGCTGCGCATCCCCCTGTTGCAGACCATCACGGGCATCGTGCTGTGGGCAATAGGTGTGGTGCTGTTTACTGTCGTGGCCTGTCGGCACAGTACGGAATGGGGCATCACCGTCGCTGTGACGGCCACGTTGGGCGGCATGATGGTGAGCCTAATGACTTATATGGAGGCCGAACGCCTGGTGCGTCCCGTCGCCGCAAAGGCTCTAGCCAAGGGTGCCCCGGATCATTCGCGCCTGTCCCCGCTTTCTCACCGGCTGATGACGACCTGGGCGCTGACCTCCGCCGTGCCGGTGCTGGGCATGGTGCTGCTGCTATTCGCGGCAGCTACCGACTTCTACCCCGAGAACTCCCGCGGCATCATCCCAGCGATGCTGGCGCTGGCGCTGACCACCCTGCTGACCGGTTTCATGGGCACCACCTTGTTCTCCATGGCCGTGGCCGACCCGATCCGTGAGTTGCAGTACGCCATCAACCGCGTCCGCCGCGGTGAGGTGAATACGACCGTGCGGATCTACGATTCCTCCGAGATCGGAGTGCTGCAAGCTGGCTTTAACGAGATGATGCGCGGGTTGCAAGAGCGCCAGCGCGTATCGGATCTTTTTGGGCGTTACGTCGGCACTGAGGTCGCACGCCGGGCGCTGGAGGAAAAACCGGAGCTGGGTGGCGAGGCTCGGCACGTGGCAGTGCTCTTCGTCGATGTGATTGGCTCCACCGGCTTCGCTACTGAGAAGGAACCAGAGCACGTGGTGAAAGCCCTCAACGAGTTCTTCGACCGAGTGGTGGAGGTTGTGCACGCGAACAAGGGCATCATCAACAAGTTTGAAGGCGATGCGGCCCTGGCCGTGTTCGGCGCCCCTCTGCCTTTGGACGATGTGGCCGGACACGCTCTGGCTGCCGCCCGCGAATTGAAGGCCAAGCTGCAAGGGCTGGAGTTCGTCGCCGGGATTGGAGTTGCCGCTGGCTCCGTTGTTGCGGGTCACATCGGCGCGAAGGATCGCTTTGAATACACCGTCATCGGCGATGCTGTGAACCAGGCCGCCCGCCTGACGGATCTGGCGAAGAAGACCCCCGGTCAGGTTCTCACCAGCGCAGCGACCCTGCGCGCAGCCAATGAAGCTGAGCAGGCTCGTTGGACCATGATGAAGTCCGTGGAACTGCGCGGTCGCCGTGAGATGACCCAGATCGCCCGTCCTATTCGCGCCACTCTCGCCGATCGATCCACGTCCTAAGCGCTTGCCCTATGGCGACACTGCCACAAGGCGACACTGCTAACCTCGCCGCACGGATGCGATAGGGAGGTTCCTTTCCGACGCCATCCCGTCCCACCACGCTGCCGTCTTCTGCCCCACCGCTGCCGCCAGCTGCTCTGCGGTGATCCCCTCCGACTGCAGCTGGGCGACAGTGGCCTGCGTAGGTAGCAGCCCTTCCACATGCAAGGCTTCGATCAGGCCTGCAAAGAAGTGCGGTTCCAGCGCTGCGATCGCCACCCAACCACCGCATTGAGCTTGGTAGAGTCCATACCCCGGCAACAGACCACCGAGCAGTGTGTCGGGACCGGTGAGCCGGAAGCGGGCCGGAGTGGCAAATTCAGTGGCCATGTCCGCCAGCGCCACCTCGTGGTAGCTTCCCTGCCCGGTGGCCGCAGTCTGCCACAGAGCGGCCAGAGCCTGGGAGACTGCACGCTCTGCACCCGCCAGATCAGCGATGGGAACTACCGGCATGGCGGGGGTATCTCCGTGGAAGGAGAGCGTGCCGGCGTGCGCCTCGTATGTGAGGTCGTGCCCGGCTACGTCAACGTGCTCACCGGAGTGGCCGACAATCGCCACCTGCGACAGTACGGGGAAACGAGCGTGCAGATCCTCCCACCCCAATCCGAGGCGTTCCAGCGAGGCCGGTCGGGAACTCGTAAGCAGTAGGTCTGCCCCCTCCAGGAACTCATGCAGCTCCTGGAGGCCAGGCTCCGCCTTGAGGTCGATATGGCGCACATCCTGCCCGTCTACCAAGTGTTGGTAGTACGGCTCGCAGTACAGGCGCATGGGGTCAGCGGCTTTGCCGGGGCCTTCGACCTTGATGACGGTGCCACCCAATTCCTGCAGACGCTTTGCAGCGACGGGTCCGGGAAGGTTCGGGGCAAGGGTAACGACGCTAAAGCTCGGGAGCTGATTCATGCTCCCGAACTTATCAGTTCCCACCCAAAAGTATGGCCGTTTTTAGTGGGACTTCTTCACCGTGCGCTTCGTTAGCGTCGGCGGCTTCTTAGCCGTCTTCTTGGTGGTTTTCTTGGTCGACTTCTTGGCGGCCTTCTTAGTGGACTTCTTGCTCGACTTCTTGGTGGCCTTCCGGCTCGACTTTGCAGGTGCCGTGCCCTCTGCAGCCTGCTTGGCGCGGCGTTCGGAGAGCAACTCATTCGCGCGGGCGTCAGTAATAGTCTCCGGGGTATCACCCTTGCGCAACGATGCATTGGTGACTCCGTCGGTGACATAGGCGCCGAAACGGCCGTCCTTGACGGACATGGGCTTGCCAGAAACATCGTTATCACCCAGCTGCTTCAGTGGCGGCTGGGCGGCAGCGCGACCCCGGCGCTTCGGCTCGGCGTAGATGCGGCGAGCTTCGTCGAGGGTGATGTTAAAGATCTGTTCCTCATTGGCCAGCGAGCGGGAATCGTTGCCCTTCTTCAGGTACGGGCCATAGCGACCGTTTTGGGCGGTGATCAGCTCGTTATCGCTGGGATCCACGCCCACCTCGCGCGGCAGGCTCATAAGCTTCAGGGCTTCCTCCAGTGTCACGCTGGAGGGCTCCATGTCGCTGAACAAGCTGGCGGTCTTAGGCTTCAGCGTCTCCTCGACGATCTGCTTGACGCGCTTTTCCTTCTGCGACTGGGCAGTCTTTGTCTCGCGGCTCAGAGGCTTCTTGCCCTCGGCTTCGCGAGCGCGATCCTGTTCGTCGCGTTCAGCCTCCCACGTCTTCACGGCCTCCTCGGCCACGCGGGCTTCCTCGTCCTCGCCCAGCACCTCGGTGACATAAGGGCCATAGCGTCCCTCTCGGGCAACGATGGTGCGCCCATTGTCGGGGTTGATGCCCAGTTCCCTACCGCCCTGCGGGGTGGCGAAGAGCTTCTCGGCGACCTCCAGCGTCAGACCATCCGGGGTCATGGATTCCGGCAGGTTCGCGCGCTGTACCTCGGGTTCCGTGCCCTCAGGGGCGTCCTCCGGCAGCGGCTTGATGCGCTCCAGGTAGGGGCCATAGCGGCCAACGCGAACGACAATCGGCACACCGTTTTCGTCGTCGAAAATGTGCAGGGAGTTCACCCGGCGGGCGTCGATCTGCTCCAGATTGTCGCCCACAATGTGCTTCAAGCCGCCCAGGCGTGGGACAACGGCGCCCGGAGCCTCCGGGCGAGAGCTATCCCCAAAGTAGAAGCCCTTAAGCCAGTTCACACGATCCTCGTCGCCCGCTGCGATGGCATCCAGTTCGTCTTCCATGGCGGAAGTGAAATCATAGTCCACCAGCGCGCCGAAGCTCTGTTCCAAAAGACCCACCACGGCAAACGCCACCCATGAAGGCACCAGCGCATTACCGCGCGGCAGCACGTAGCCACGATCCTGGATGGTGCGGATGATGGAAGCGTAAGTCGACGGGCGACCAATGCCCATCTCTTCCATCTTCTTGACCAGTGAAGCCTCGGTGTAGCGGGCTGGCGGGTTCGTCGAGTGCCCGTCGGCTTCCACGTCCCGGGCGTTCAGCTCGTCCCCCTCGGTCAACTGCGGCAGGCGCTTTTCCGCATTGTCGGCCACATCACGACCATCGGCGGTGCGGCTGACCTCCACGTAGGCCTTGAGGAAGCCTGGGAAGGTCAGGGTACGGCCCGTAGCGCTGAATTCGCAGCTCTCACCCGATTTCGCATCACCTGCGACGGTGACCTTCATCGACTGGCCCTTTGCATCGGCCATCTGGGAGGCGACAGTGCGCTGCCAAATCAGCTCGTAGAGCTTGAACTCCTCGGCATCCAGCTGACCGCTCAACTGGCCAGGGGTCTGGAAAGTCTCGCCTGCCGGGCGAATCGCCTCGTGAGCCTCCTGCGAGTTCTTCACCTTGCGGGTGTACTGGCGCGGGCCATCGGCAACGAACTTCGCACCGTATAGCTCCTTCGCCTGCTTACGTGCGGCCTCAATACCGGCAGTCGACAAGGTCGTCGAGTCGGTACGCATATAGGTGATATGACCGTTTTCGTACAGACGCTGCGCAATGCGCATCGTGCGCTCCGAGGTAAAACGGAGCTTACGACCCGCCTCCTGCTGCAAGGTAGACGTCATAAACGGCGGGTACGGGCGGCGAGTGTAGGGCTTTTCCTCCACCGCAGTCACAGCGAACTCCTGCCCCTGCAACCCCTCAGCCAGGGACTTTGCTTTCGCCCCATCCAGCACAAAAGTATCCTTTGCGCTGGCTTTGAGCGTGCCGTCATCGCTAAAGTCACGCCCTTGCGCCACGCGCTTGCCCGCGACCGCAGTCAGCCGTGCTTCGAAGGAATCCGGGGCGGCGTCATCAAGAGACGAAGAAAGCGCATCGACCAGGCCGAACGTAGCGCTCAAGTCCCAGTACTCGGCGGGGACAAACTTCATACGCTCGCGCTCGCGCTCGACGATCACGCGAGTGGCGACGGACTGTACGCGACCCGCCGACAGGCGCGGCATGACCTTCTTCCACAGCACCGGCGAGACCTCATATCCATAGAGGCGATCCAGTACACGGCGGGATTCCTGAGCATCCACCAGGTCGTAGTCGAGTTCGCGGGTGTTCTGCGCTGCCTCCAGGATGGCATTCTTCGTGATCTCGTGGAAGACCATGCGGCGCACCGGCACCTTTGGCTTCAGAACCTCCAGCAGGTGCCAGGCAATTGCCTCACCCTCGCGGTCGGGGTCTGTCGCGAGGTAGAGCTCGTCTACCTGCTTGAGCTTTGCCTTGAGGTCAGCGACCTTCTTTTTCTTGTCCGGGCTAACAACGTAGAGCGCCTCGAAGTCCTTATCGACGTTGACGCCCAGCCGTGCCCATGGTTCCTTCTTATACTTCGCCGGAACGTCTGCGGCGCCCCGAGGAAGGTCGCGAATGTGCCCGACGGAAGCCTCGACGATGTAATTCGCTCCCAGGATCGGTGCGATCTTCTTCGCCTTCGTCGCCGACTCAACGATCACTAGACGTTTGACGCCATCGTTTCCCATCGGTTGAATTCACACATCCTTCAAGAATCTATGGGTTTGCCGGGTGCCATTGTTCTACAGATTTATTTCAATGGTGCCACTTACGCATTTCTAAGTGACACTACGCGGTTTCCGCAATTCCATTGCAACCGGGGTGGGAGCATGGATAAGGCAAAGCCCCCGCCAGGCGCGCGAGGCGCCGAGGCGAGGGCTTGCTCAACCCTGTGGGTCTTATAGAGCCGTGACGTTCTGAGCCTGCGGCCCCTTAGCGCCCTCGCCAACCTCGAACTCAACCTTCTGGTTCTCCTCGAGGGTGCGGAAGCCGCTGCCCTGGATCTCAGAGTAGTGGACGAAGACGTCGGAAGATCCGTCGTCCGGGGCGATGAAGCCAAAGCCCTTCTCCGCGTTGAACCACTTGACGGTTCCCTGTGCCATGAATTTCTACCTATCTTGTTGAATCTGTCCGGCGCAAGTCTGCTGAGACCACCAAACGCCGAGGTCGGAAGATACTTCGTTTCCAACCCAATCGGCTAAAACCCAACGAGACCCCACCTCACGCCGAGGCGAGCGGAAAAGTACCGAGGATTTTAAAAACCATTGGCCAGTTTGCCATGTCCACGGAGCAAACGATCAGACGAGTGCGGAATCCGGGAGACAATTGACTTGTATCCACCCCCTAATGGGGTCTAGAACTATCGTTAATGTCCGAGCTCACGCCCCCTACCTCTGGTTCCGCCGTCGATTCCTCGTCCGGCACTGCGCCCAGCTCTGGGTCTAGCAACGCCACCAGCTCTGCGCCGTCGTTCGGTGAGGAATTACTGGCCGACCTGACGCCGGAGTTTCCACGCTCCACGGTCACCCACACACGCACCATCCCCGCCCGTCCATCGCAGACAGCCAAGTGGCCGGAATGGGCCGACGAATCATTAGTGGAATACCTGCACGAGCAGGGAATTTTCGCGCCCTGGTCGCACCAGGTAGAGACCGCTACCCACGCCCATGCGGGCCAGGATGTGGTGGTTTCGACCGGCACGGCGTCAGGAAAAAGCCTTGGCTACCAGCTGGCCGTTTTGAGCGACCTGGCAACAGCGAGCACCGCGACGGCTCTATACCTCGCACCAACGAAGGCGCTGGCGCAGGATCAGCGGGCGGCGCTGGCCAAGATGTGTGCGGGCACAGCGAACTTAAACGACATCATGGTAGCCACGTACGACGGCGATACCCCGCCGGAGACACGTAGGGTGATCCGCGACCAGGCACGGGTGATCGTGACGAACCCGGACATGCTGCACGCCTCGATGTTGGGGAATCCGCAGTCGTGGAGCCGACTGCAGCGCACCTTGCGTTATGTGGTGATCGACGAGTGCCACGTCTACCGCGGTGTGTTCGGTGCACATGTAGCGATGGTTCTACGGCGCCTGCTGCGACTATGCGGAACGGCGCCGACGATTGTGCTAGCTTCCGCGACCAGCGTGGATCCGGCAGCACATGCCCGCCGACTGACGGGTCGCGAGGACATAGTGGCGGTGACGCAAGACGGCGCACCCACTGGCGAGCGGACCATCGCACTATGGGAACCGGGTTTTCTGCCGGAAGTTGAGGGAGAAAATGGTGCGCCGGTGCGACGAGCCGCGAACTCCGAGGCCGCAGATGTAATGGCGCTGGCGATCGCCCAGGGTGCGCGGACGCTGACATTCGTACGTTCCCGGCGCGGTGCGGAGGTGGTGTCCGTCGCCGCTGCAGAGAAACTGGGGGCGATGGGCCGCAGTGCGGATGCGGTGCGGGTGGCAGCATACCGGGCGGGCTACACCCCGGAGGATCGCCGTGAACTAGAGCGGCGTTTTGATAATGGTGAGCTGTTGGGAATCGCCTCGACGAATGCACTCGAGCTGGGCATCGATGTTGGCGGGTTGGATGTTGTGGTGACCAGCGGCTTCCCTGGCACGATTGCGAGTTTCCGGCAGCAGGCAGGGCGTGCGGGTAGGCGCGGCCAGGGCGCGCTGGTGGTGCTGGTGGGCGCGGATGATCCGATGGATACGTATTTACTGCACCATCCAGAGGCTCTACTGGATCGCCCCGTGGAAAACACGGTCTTCGACCCGGGCAACCCCTATGTGCTGGCTGACCACGTAGTGTGCGCAGCCGCGGAAAAGCCGCTGTCGGAGGCGGAGGTTACCCGCTGGGGTGCCGAGCGCGTGGTGGAGCACCTTTTGCGCCGGGGTGTATTGAAGCGCAGACCACGGGGCATTTTTGCGGACTTGCAGGCTGCCGAGCAGGTGCATGCGCAGGTCTCTATCCGCGGGGGCGCGGCGAAGCAGGTGGCGATCGTGGAGGCCGATTCCGGGCGCCTGCTGGGCACTGTCGATGAGCCGCGGGCAACGTCGGATGTGCACACCGGGGCGGTGTATATGCACCAGGGCGAGACATTCGTGGTGCAGCTGTTGAATTTAGAGGAATCCGTAGCATGGGTGCGCCCCGAGTTTCCTGAGTACACCACGCAGGTGATCCGCGATACGGACATCACGGTGCGGCGTACTCGAGGCACGCACAAGATCTGCGATGGGGTGTGGCTGGCAGATGTGGATGTGGAGGTTTCCCACACCGTCAGTGGCTACCGGAAGCGTTTGCCGGGTGGCGAAATCCTAGAAACCGTGCCGCTGGATGTGCCGCCGGAATCCTTGCGTACCCGCGCGGTGGCTTACACAGTGGAACCAGATCTACTACTGGATCTGGGCCTGCCGGAGCCGACCTGGCCGGGCACTTTGCACGCCGCAGAGCATGCGGCGATTGGCCTGTTACCTTTGATCGCGACGTGCGACCGTTGGGATATCGGTGGGGTGTCCACTGCCCTGCATGCAGATACGGGGCTGCCAACGGTGTTCGTCTATGACGGTTATGCCGGTGGCGCAGGTTTTGCGGAGCAAGGCTTCGCTCGCTTTGCCGAGTGGATGGCCGCCACCGCCGAGACCGTGGAGACTTGCGAGTGCGAGTCCGGCTGCCCTTCCTGCGTGCAATCGCCGAAGTGCGGTAATGGTAACGATCCACTGTTTAAGGCAGGTGCGGTGTCGTTGCTGCGGGCACTGGCCAATGCCGCGGGTTAGTTCGCTGATTTTTATGACGCCACACGGGGAGGTTGCTTTAACCATATACTTTCCCCCATGAAGTTATTTGTCGGGAAAAATCATTCTGGCTTGCGCAAAGGAGCCGCAGCAACCATCGCCGGAGTTACAGCTCTAGCGGTATCTTTCGGTTCAACTAACCTTGCTGCAGCGCAGCCATTAGCACCGTCTGGGGTGCATTCCAGCGCCGCTTCGTTGGTCAACCGTGGGGAAGCCATGCGAACTCCCGCCCCCTATGCAGGCGCTACTTTCGACAGTGGTCTGAAAATCGGCAAGGTACCCGCCAAACCGGGAATGCTTATGAACACTGTTCGCCTCGACCCGAATGTTGGGCTGTCGGCGGCGGGGCAGCAATTCCGGTTTAGCTATTCCACAACCAATCAGCACGGCACGGTCGCCCCTTCCACAGGTGCGATGTTCTTCCCTAAGGGCAAGCCTCCGGCTGGCGGCTGGCCCGTGCTGGCCTGGGCTCACGGGACCGTGGGGTTGGCAGATCAGTGCACCCCATCCATAAATCCGCGGTCTGCGCGGGATACGGATTATCTGAATCACTGGCTGAACCAGGGCTATGCCATCGTAGCCAGCGACTATGCCGGGATGAGCACCGATGGTCTCATGAGCTACCTCAACGGTAAGTCCACTGCAGCTAACGTTGTGGATTCCGTCATCGCCGCCCAGGGGCTACCTGTGGTGAAGCAGCGAAAGCAGAAGCTTTCGCGCAATTGGGCAGTTATTGGCCAGTCTCAGGGCGGCGGCGCGGCTCTCCATGTTGCGTTGCGCGCGACGGGCCGTAGCAAGGAGGCGAATCTGAACTTTGTAGGCACAGTCGCGACAGGCGCCCCGGCCTATGTCGAGGAGATTGTGTTGGCAGGTAGTCCAACCTTCCCACCTGTTCCTCTACCAGCTGGCTTGAACACTTATGCGATGTACATTCTCGCCGCTTTCCGCGAGGCAAACCCAAACATCGATGTCGATTCGGCGCTCACCCCGGAGGGCAAGCGGATGGTAAAGGCCGCCGAGGGATCCTGTTACCACGAGCTATCGTCCGCCTTAAAGGGCACAAATGTGGCTCGCGCATTCTCGAAGCCACTGCGCGAGGTGCCGGGTTTGGAGCCTGCGTTACGAGCGTTCATGCAGACTCCCGCCACTGGCTACGACAAACCTGTTTTCTTAGGCCATGGCCTCATGGATAAGGACGTTCCCACTCCCATCGGCATCATGCTGAACTCGGACATGTGGATCCACCAATTTATCGGCGACATGCGCAGCCGGAATAAGCGTGTCGAGGTTCACTGGTACCCCACCGACCATGGCGGGACAGTGCCCGTATCGCAGCAGCACTCCACCCCGTTCCTAGCCGATCTTTTCCGCAAGGCCTAGGCCACTCCCTATTCCACTGGCCCGGCCATGGCCTGCGCTTTCTGTGGAAGGATACGGGAGTTCGAGCCTGGGCGGGTGACAACTTCCACCGTCACAAACTCTCCTTTGACCTCGCAGTTCTCCATGTTCGCCCCATTTGCATCGGCAATGCTCCGGGCAGTATCGCACGGCGAATTCTCACCAGCTTGAATAGCCATGGCCGCCGATAGTGCAGCCATATCGGCAGCGGTGCTCGCCTGTTCCTTATGCCCCAGCATCGCCGCACCGAGGGCAAGAAGCGAAACGATCGAAAGAATGCCGAGGGTAATCAGCGCCCCGTACACGGTACTCATGGACTGGTTCCCTGCCTCCCCTTATCCCTCGTCAGGCTCCACCATCGTGACGGCTTCACCATGGACGTCGAACAATGCCCCGTCTTTGGAGACCTTTACCCTCACAAGCGACGAGTCCGCACTACCTTCGCGAGTAGTAGAGACGCTCGCGTTGGCGTCGAGCTGCCGAGCCAGAGCAACCCCATCTCCGCCGCGCGCTTCGACCCGGGCGACTGTCCGCGCGAGTGATTGTGCCGTAGCCGCCTGTGACATGGTGGTCAAGCCCGCAGCGGCTCCTCCGGCGACAAGAGTCATGGCAGACAAGACGATGGCGCCTTCAACTGTGTTCATCAGTGTTCCTGGATATTCTTGGATGTTGATTTATGTTTTGGTGTCACCCCTCTTGCGTGCCCGATCCATTCGGATCAGACTCGCGCGAAGGGGGCACGACGGAAAGTGGGCAGTTCCTAAGCCCTTCGGTTACTTCGTGTTCAGCGCCTTCTCGAAGATTCCACTGAGTGCCTGCTCTACGGTGTCCGAGGTGACGACCGTGTAGAGGAGAGCGCCAAGAGCGGCCGCCGCAACGCATCCAAGGGCGTACTCAATAGTGGACATTCCTTTTTCATCTGTGTAGCGAGAGTAGATTGCACCAATAATCTGGTTCCACCAACTGCTGAGTGGGTTGACTTGTTCAGAGAATTCGCAGTTTACGCCCGAAGCGGGGTCCGTCTTTACGGGCGCGGCCTTGAGCTGATCGTTGGCGAGCACATGGGCACACGGCTCGAAAGCGGTGTGTTCAATGTTTGATGTGGTCAGAGTCGGTGTGGTCAGAGTCGAAGTAGTCATGGTCAGTTTTCCTTCCCGGGTCGCAGTGTCCGCGCACCCTTTTTCGGTTGTCGGTGTAGTCATTTAAGGAACACCTCTATCTCCCCTCCCAAAGCCTCATAACGAAGCCATGCCAATGGCCAGTGGTATGAGGCCGACAAAAACGAAGGCTGGGAGGAAGCAGAGGGTCAACGGGGCCGCCAAAGCTATCAAGACCTTTTCAGCTCCGGCAGTTGCCTTGTCTGCGGCAATGCGCCGGAGATGTTCGGCCTGCTGGTGCATTCCATCGGCCAGTGATGTTCCGGCGCGAGTCTGCTGTGCAGCTTGGCGGGCAATGGCCCCAAGCAGGGGATGGTCAGCCAGAGTGAGCCACGCCTGGGCTCCTCCACCGAGATGCAGGAGAGCCATAGCGTGCCTGAGCGTTCCTTCGTCCTGTTGGGCAAGCGGCCCCACCCCTAACGTCCACGCAGGTAGCAGCGCCTTTCCGGCGTGTAGTGCTGCGGCTGTGACATCGAGGGCGCGAGCAGCATCCAGTGGCCCCATGGGTGTCGAGCTAGACGGTCCAGCCCGCACACCCACTCCTCCCAGCGGTGATGTAGTCAGTGATTCGCTGAGATGCTCCGTCCACAAAGTGCCCGCGCACACCAGACCAATCCCAGTGAGAAAGAGCAGCACCCCCAGCACATTGGTCAGCAGGAAGCTCAGAGTGCCGAGCCCGCTACTTTGCCCCAATCCCACCGCGCCGATCGGTAATGCCAATAGCACCGTTACCGTCAGTCGTGCTCCCGCTGTCGCGGACGTGGACTTAGAAATGTGGGCTAGTTGTGCATCTATGTCGGTAACATGCGACTGTGCCAGTCCAGCCAGCCCCACACCGTGACGGTGGGAAATTCCCCAAATATTGAAAAGGTGGGCGAAGAAACTGGAGGCGTCGCTCTCCTTCACCTCTGCTCCCGCAATGTCCGGGCCCGGCACGGCTCCCAAGCGCACCTTCACACAGGCAACATCCAACTCGCGACGCAGAGTCTCAGACTTCAGCCCCGACGTGGCGTGCTCAACCGCATCCAATGGTCGCCCGCCGGCCATCACCTCGCGAGCAATGGCATCCACGGCGTCACGTACCTCGGCCAAAGTCTTCATGTGTCGGCGGGTTTTCAGCACACGCCCGATCACGATCTTCAACGTAAAAGCGACCATCAGCGCTGCCGCAACGACCGCCAAAACGGAGATCATGAGCGTTCCCTCAGCCCAGTTCATCGCAGAACTCCTTAAAACCCTCCGGCACACATTCTTGCCCACCCCGCCGCTGCCACAGCACTTCGATGCGTGCCCGTTCATCCCCGACCAATCGCGCGATGTGCGTTAGTCGCCGGCCCTTCTCCGTGCGGGAAACGTGCAGCACCACATCAATCCCGTCGATCGCCTGGCGCGAAAGAGCCATCCGATCCAGGCCAGCCATCGCACCCAACGCTTCCAACCGTCCGGGAACGCTCGCCGGATCGTTAGCATGGATGGTTCCTGCACTGCCCGCATGCCCGGTATTGAGCGCCACCAGCAAATCTGCCACCTCCGGGCCACGAATCTCCCCCACCACGATGCGATCCGGCCGCATCCGCAGACTCTGCTTCACCAATGCAGTCATGGAGATCGCACCCGCACCCTCCGCATTGCCCTCACGGGTGGTTAGCGCCACCACATGTGGATGGTCGATCAGCAGCTCCGGGGTATCCTCCACCACGATCAACCGCTGATCGCGCGCCACCTCCGCCAACAACGCCGCCAACAGGGTGGTCTTTCCCGCACCCGTCCCGCCGCTAATCAGGATGTTGCGTCGCGCCCGCACAATTCGCCGCAGCACATCTGCCATATCCGGACTCGTCAGTCCATTTGCAACCAGCGCATCCAACTTGTTCTTCTGCCCGGTGATCGCACGCAAGCTAATGCAGCTCCCTCCCGCTGCCGGAGGAGCCAGCAAGGTATGTATACGGATCGTCTGAGCAGCCACGTCCGGCGGCAGCTCGCGCAGCACCCCGTCTGCAAATGGTCTTGCCTCATCCAGTCTCTCCCCGCACATTGTTGCCATTCGAACAGCCAGTTCACGTGCTGCTTCTACTCCGATGTTCACCCCGTCAACTCGCTGCATTCCCTCGCCACGATCTGCCCACACGCTGCCATCACCGTTTAGCACCACGTCCGTCACCAACGGATCTTGCAGCGGCTCTGCCAGGGGTCCCAGCCCACTGAACTCGCGCTGGAGTGTGCGTACATTCTCCACGCTCGCTTTGCCGATCAAGTGCAAACTCTGCGAAAGGTCTCGCTCGTCCGGCCTGCTAATTCCTTGTTCTGCCAGGTCATCTCGCACAATCGCGAGGAGACTACGCGCGGATTCTCGCTGTTGCTGTTTCTTAAGCTTCTTCAGCTCAGTGTTCTTTCTTCGTGACGCCCCCACGTCTCCCCCTTTCTTTGAGACCACTAACTGGCTAGCGGCAGTGCACATTCGCCAACGATGCGCAGGATCTTCTCCCATACCTCACGCACCGGCCCACGAACCCGGTCGTTCTTCAAAGAGCTTTCGATCCAGTACTCAGCCTCTCCCCTATCCAACGCCGGCGTGCAGTGAGTATCGTGCCGAATAACAGCCACGGGAACCTCATCCAGCATCATCGCGGCGACGGCCACAGAGGTCGATGCACCAGGGATCTCACGGAGGACTATCAGTGGTTGCGCCCGGTCGTTTTCGAGCATCCGGTTACGCAACGCACCGGCGGCTGTCACACCCTGGATGGTCAATGGAGCCACAAGTACGTGAACGTCGGGCTCCGCTGCGCCCCACTGTTCTGACCACCCTGCACTCGCACTATCAGCCACTGGCAGGCTGCGTCCGCAATCCACGACTAGGTCGTCAGCGTGCATAAGGTGCGCGATCTGCCCGATGTCGAGCCCCCGTCCGCCACTGTGCGCGCCGAAAGTCGGATATCGGTCAGCGTAGATCACGGGTACCGCCCCGCCTTCTGCATCGATCTTCTTTCCACCTGCACTGTCGAAACCCAGCATCAGCAGGTGGCTGCGCAGCTGATCGAAATCACAATCGGCGGGAATCTGGTTACGCGTCAGGCCGGGTCGCCGTTCCTTGCCCAGCACCAAATCCAAACCACAGGAGTGGGGATCAGCGTCCACCAATACCGCAGGCCTGCCTTCACAGGACATGTAATAGGCCAACTGTGCCGCAAACAAACTTGATCCAGCACCACCGGTCGCCGAGCTCACCGCAATGCGCAGGGCGTCTGTCGAGCCGATCATCTCCGCTAACACCATCGCACCCCCGGCATCCAGGGAGGGCTCCAGGCGATCCACGCGGATGGTTCGCACCAAGTGATGCCGGGTGAGCTCGCTTTCCTTGTCGCTCAGAACAATCGCAGAGTTCTGGCAGGCAAATCCGTCTTTCCGGTCCAGTTCTTGTAAGAGCTCCGCGGTCGATTCCGCCGTGCCGTCGTGAATAATCATTGGTCGCCGGGTCACCGCAACCACCATGCGAGCCTCGTTGTTCCACAGGGGATCAGCGATATCAATGATTACGGGTCGCAGCGACTCTGTCGCGGCCGGCGTTTTTCTTTTTCTCTGTCTCTTCGCTCCACCCATGAACCAAAGACTCGCAGCTTCGGACTCGTAGGTATACCCCTGATTTCTGAGCTGTGGAAAAGTCGGGGTGGCGTCATAAAAAAGGGTCTGGATCCTGTGGATAACCCGCAACGCAGAAAGATGAGAGTGACATAAGTGTCGCAATGTAATTAGAATGACAAATGTGACTCAGCACCAGGAACCACGCGACACCTCGGGCGAGAAGCGCGTACTGGCCATTTTCGACCTCGATAAAACGATCATCGACACGTCGGCATCCCTGGCCTACCGCCGCCCGATGGCCGAACGTGGCCTGCTGAATACCGGCGAGGTGCTGAAAATGATGGCCATGCTGGGCAATTACATGTTCACGACTCATTCCGAGGACAGCCTAGAATCCACAAAAGAAGCGCTGACCAGGATCATTAAAGACCGTGAATCCGAACCCCTGCGACAGGTCGCACAAGACGCACTGCAAGAGGTCATCACTCCATTTATTTATGCCGAAGCGCGCGAACTCATCGAATGGCACCGCGAACAAGGGCACAGCATCGCCATCGTCACTGCCTCCGCGTCCATCATGGTGCAACCCATCGCCAAGGAACTGGGCGTGGATCACCTCTTTGCCACCGAGCTAGAAGAAAAGGACGGGCGGTTCACGGGCGCCGTCACGCACTTCAACAAAGGCCACGCGAAAGTCGAGCGCATCCGAGAACTTGTCGCCGAGCACGGCTATGACCTGGACGAAAGCTACGCCTATTCCGACGCCGCCACCGACATCCCCATGCTGGAGCTGGTGGGCAACCCGGTTGCCGTGAACCCGGACCGCCCCCTAAAGAAGCGGGCTACGGAAGAGAGCTGGCCGATCAAGCAGTTCAACCGCCCGGAACCGCTGTTCCCACAGGCGGCAGTTATTGCAGGCGCCGGTGCCACACTCGCCCTGCTGGGTATCGCCGCTACTGGCCTTGCAATGTGGTGGCGCGGGCGCGACGAGGACGCCTAAACACGCCTAAGCAACCTCAATCGCCCCCCAAGCGCACTACCCCTGCTTGGCGTCAGCGATCGACTTACCCTCCAGCGACCCCTCGGATAGCCCCGTGGCGTGGAAAACGATCCACTCGGCCACCCCCTCCGGGGTGCCGCTGGCGAACCCCTCGGCCTTAGCCAGATACTCGTCGCGCTTGCGGTTCCACCACACCTCCGGCACACCCAGACCACGTGGATCCAAGCCAGTGGCGATGGTCGCCAGACGGGAACAAGCACGAGCGGTAACGCCGGTGGCGTCCGCAAAAGGTCGCAATGTCAGCAGCTCACCATGGATCACTGCCGATAGCACCGTGGCATTCACCTTGGTGCCACCCGTAATGAACTTACCCAGCAGCTGCAGGCGTGCATCGGTCGAACGGCGTGGGCGCCCCGGTACCAAAAACTCCGCATCACCTGCAGCTTTTTGACGGAATGCAGGATCGGACATTTGGGGGCTGGCAACTGCATTGATGCGAGCGATGATCTGCAGCGGGGCGCGGCGCCACGTAGTCACTGTTTCTGTGATCCCGTCCGGCGCCAAAAACTCAGCGGCACGCAACGCGCCGGCCAGGATCGGATCCTCCACCTGGCCATCCTCTGGCAGACGCGGTGATCCACCATCCAGCTGCGCCGAGGCGCGTGCTCCGCGTAGCACCGCTTCGGCTCCCGTGACATCCCACCCACGTAGGTTTGCAGGGTGGCGATGTAGCCGCGCCAGGTGGTCATTAGTCTGAGCCACAGCCTCCGGCACTCCGGGCAATTCGGCTAGTCCAACGAGCGGGTCGTGCGCAGATTTGTCATCCATATTTAAGACAATAATGCACCCGCGCGCGCATTCTTTGCCGTGGTCTGGCAAACTAGGGGAAGTCAATTAGGTGTAACCACAGGAGTTTTACAGTGAGCAACAACGATCGCGAGGGCATGTTCACAGACCGCGATAGCTTCAACCCGCAGGTCAACGCTATTCCACTGTCCGATGTGGATACTCATGCCAAGGGTCAGGCTAGTATCAGCGACCTGGTGAAGGATGCCTCTGCACAGGTTTCCTCCCTCGTCCGCTCTGAGGTTGAGCTGGCAAAGACCGAGATCGCTACGTCCGCTAAGAAGGCGGGCATCGGCGCTGGCCTGTTCGGCGCAGCTGCCGTGATTCTGGCCTACAGCTCCTTCTTCCTCTTCTTCACCATCGCCGAGGTACTGGATACCTTCATGTGGCGCTGGGCGGCTTTCCTGGTCGTCTTCCTATTCATGCTGGTTCTGGTGGCCATCCTGGCACTAATCGGTCTGAAGAAGGTTAAGGGTGTTAAGAAGCCGGAGAAGACCATCGAGTCCGTCGGAGAGCTTAAGTCCGTCATCCCGCAGAAGGGCAGGAACAGCGCCTCTGCACGTCAGCCGGGAATGTACACCTAAACTGCCGCTCCTTAGATGACGTCCGAAGACACTCACGCTTCAGATCCGCACACCCCGCATGCCACTTTCGTGCATTCGCGGGGTGTGCGTCTTCGCGTGGACGTACAAGGCCCCCGCAAGGCGCCGCTTATACTTTTCATCCACGGCTTCGGTGGGGGTGCTTTCGACTGGCATCCGCTGATGCAGCAGCTAGCTGGTGAGCACTTCCGCCTCGCCGCTGTGGATCTGCGGGGCTATGGTCGCTCGGATAAGACCCCGCGCGGCTATGACCTCACCACCGCCGCCAGTGACATGGCCGGGGTGATCCGCGGCCTCGGGCACACGACCGCCACCGTCGTCGGCCATGGCTACGGTGGCATGGTCGCGTGGACGCTCGTGGCTCATACCCCGGAACGTGTCCGCAGCTTTGTCACTCTGTCTTCCATTAACCCGTTGCTGCGTTTCCGTGGCATCCTGGCTCAGCCGTTCTCACAGCCGAATTTTGCCCGCCGGGTTCTCTCCGCTCAGCTGCCGCGCCTTCCGGAGCGCAAGCTTTTGGCGGATAACGCCGCGGCCGCCGAGAAGATCTTTAGGGCCGGTGTGGCCCCGGGGTTTAGGGATACGGACGCCTACTTCACAAATGCCGCACTCCGCCGCGAAGCCATGCAGGTGGATAAGGTCGCGCATTTGTCCTGTGAGTATCTGCGCTGGCCGTTCCGCAGTCGCTTCCGCCCCGAGGGCATGAGGTTTGAGCGGACCTTCCCCGCCACCACCCCAGTTCCTCTGTTGGCTATCGACGGCAGCATGGATCCCATCTTTGACGAGGCCCTGGCGGCAAAGTCCGCCCAGCGCGCCGAAGCTGTGGAACGCAAACTCTTGTTTGGTGTGGGGCACTATCCCCACGTGGAAGATCCACCCTGCATCGCGGAGCTCCTCCGCGAACACATGCGCGCCGAAAGCCGCTAGTCCGCCACGCAGGCGCCAGTCTCGATGGGCCCGCGGTGGGAGGTCACGTCTCCAACGTGGCTCATTACTTCTTCCCTAGTCAGGGCGTAGCCGGTGTCCTTCTCATTCATATCCGCACCGAACACTAGCCCCAACACGTGACCATCGGTATCGATCAGCGGGCCACCGGAGTTCCCCTGCACCACCGAACCGCGCAGTGAGTAGCTTTCGCGCTCCACACGGGAGTCAGCATAGATATTCGGCCCGCTGACCACGAACTTTTCACGGATTCGTGCGGGCGAGGCCTTGAATGGACCGCCGTTCGGGTAACCCATCACGATGGCGTCTTGGCCTTGCTGGCCTTCTCCCTCAGCCCACTTCATAGGCACATACGGCAGATTGTCGCTATGTAGCAGGGCGATATCCACCTGCGGGTTGTAGTACACAACCTCAGCCTCATGCGGACCGTCCTTCGTAGCGAGCGTTACCTTGTTGGTTCCCGCCACCACGTGCGCATTCGTCATCACGGTGTCCTCGGCAACCACCCAACCACTGCCCTGCAGAAGGCGTTTGCATTTTTCCGCCTCACCGACGACGCGCAGCACACTATCGCGTGTGTTTGTCACCGCCGGCGAGCGCATCAGCGCGTTATCTGGCGGGTCGACCTCTGCGGTAGGCAGGTTCTCCATCGGATCGGCGATCATGGGGAAGCCCGAGTCGTTAATCAGCTGCGACGTCTGGGCAGGCAGCTGTTTGAACCACGCCGGGGCAGCATTGCCCACGCTGCTTAAAATCTTGCTGCCTCTAATGGCTTTCCCTAGACCGCCGATATTGCCGGCAGCGATGGGTACAAGGATCAACCACACGATCAGCAGAGTCGTAAAAACCTGCACAATCGCGCCCACTAGGGACTCTGCTCTCAAAGCCTCGCGGGTGCGGATTTTGTCCCGCAGTCTCGCCCCTACTCCCGAGCCGATTGCGTAGCCCACCACCACGACCACGGTCACGGTGAGCAGCGCGGCGAAGAATCGGGCGCTGTAACTATCTGGTGCTTTATCCTCCGCTAGGTGCACTGCCAAGGGCACGAGTTTTACACCGAAGAACCCACCCAGAATTACGCCTGCAAAGCTCAGTACGGCGCTAAATCCGCCCTGTCGATAACCGGATAGCAGAGCGCCGAGGCACAAAAAGACCAGCACAATATCGAGGGTTAGCGACCCCGTGGTTCCGCTCATGGTGCGCCTCCGTTTCTGCCTGATTCATTGGCTCGGTCGAACCCTTCCCGCATCTCTTTCAGCGCTTCGCCATTAGCGGATCCGGCAAGGGTCTCAAAGAGGTTCCACGGCTCATCCGCGCCGCTAGCACCACCACTGGACCAAGGCTCTTCCCATCCCGCACGTTGTAACAGCGCATTGATCACGCCTCCCGTGAATCCCCACAGCACCAGCGGGTTATCCGCACCGATGTGCAGGTTCCAGGCCGGTCCGCGCCAGCCAGCGAAGCCGACCTCAAAACGCCGTTGCGGATTCACCAGCTCACTTAAGGGAAAGGGTTCGACCCAATCGTTTTCGGTTGTGGGGCAGCTTACCTTATGAGGTTGACGCCACCACGCCACCACAGGCACCACAGCAAAATTTGAGCGGGCAATATATATCGGTTGCAAGATTGCGAAAGGCTCCACCGTCGTCGGATCCAGACTGGTTTCCTCCTCCGCCTCTCGCAGGGCAGTGTCGATCGGCCCGGCATCGGCATCCTCCACACGCCCGCCGGGGAAGGCAACCTGCCCACTGTGGTTGCGCATGGTCGGTGTGCGATGTGTCAACAGCATGGTTGCATCGGCGGGGAAGGCTTGTCTGCCTGTGGTTCCAGCAGGGCGGCGGAAGTCGGCGTCACCAGAAAGCAGAACCAGCACCGCCGAATAGCGCGGAGGGCGACCTTGGTCGTCCGTCTCTGGCACGATCCGAGCGGAGTCATTCAGGTACTGGTGGATGTCCACTTCGCGACAGTCGCGGGCAAATTCACGCAGCCATTCGGGCAGGTCAGAAGGTAATTTCGGTTGGATGTCTATATTTGTAAGCCACTGTTGAAGTTGCTTGTGCGGGTGCGTCATAGGGCTTTTTGCACCGCCTCTTCTAGCTCTTCGGCACCATGGAAAGTCTGCGCATATAACCGCGCGCGGGTGCCGTCCGGGTTGTAGACCACGGTTAGTGGCACGACTTTTGGCAGGTTCGCTGCAGAGTCGAAGGTGTGGTTGGAATCCTGGTAACTCGGCAAAGTATCTACGCCCAGGTCGCGTAGCATATCGGCACCTGCCTGTGCCTTGGCATCCAGATGCACGCCGACGACATTCCACTCGGGGTGCTTGTCCGCTAGCTGTTGAATCGTCGGCAACTCCTCACGGCAGGGAGCGCACCACCAGGCCCAGACGTTGACCACCGTGGGCTTTCCGGCCAGCTGCTCGGCCAGCGAGGTTTCTGCGCCATCGCCTTCGCCATTAGTCAAACACGGTAGGCGCACATCCCGCAGCTCCGCATTGGGACTGAGCTGTGCTTTCCCTGCATCTTTGCCTGCACCTTCCGGGCAGCGTACTTTCTGCGCTACCTCGACAGGCCCGTTGGTCGCTGGCGCTGAGGGGGCGTCCTCCCCCATGGCAGAACTAGTCGCACCTGCATCGTCCGGAGCGTCCTCGCGCAGCGCTGCAATGAGCGGCAGGCACGCAATGGCGATGCCAACGACCAGTGTGACGGCAATAATGATCGCGCGTGTTCGAGGAGAGTGTTCGGCAGGTGCAGACATAACAAAAAGTCAGTGTACCCGGCCTGTTCGTCGTACCGGTTAGAATCCGGCAATGCCCAGCAGGTGGTCGCGGTCATCGGACTTAATCATTTTTGACGCCACCTCCGGGTCAGCTGGCCCCGCCACCCCGAAGCTTGGGCACTGGCGGGCGAGGAAGCAGGCTCCACACGCTGCTCGGCGCGAATGGCAGATACGACGGCCATGGAAGATCGCCCGGTGCGAGAAAAGGGTCCATTCCTTGCGTTCGATGAGTTCCATAAGGTCGCGTTCGACTTGCACAGGATCCTCGTGCTCCGTGAGTTTCCAGCGGCGTGCCAGGCGACCAAGGTGGGTATCCACCGTAATACCCGGCACTCCGAAAGCGTTGCCGAGCACCACGTTTGCAGTCTTCCGCCCCACCCCGGGGAGCTTGACCAGTTCTTCGAGGGTTCCGGGAACCTCCCCGCCATGGTTGTCCTCGATTGCCTGGGCCAGGCCGACGATGCTCTTGGCTTTTGAGCGGTAGAACCCGGTGGACTTGATGATCTGTTCGACGTCCTCGATGTTCGCTTCTGCGTAATCAACAGCGGTGGGGTAGCGACGGAACAGAGCCAGGGTGACGGCATTGACGCGTTTGTCGGTGCACTGTGCGGAAAGGACGGTGGCAACCAACAGCTCAAGGGGATTTTGGAAGTCCAACTCGCAGTGTGCCCCCGGGTAGGCCTCGGCGAGAGCGCGGTTGATTTTGCGCGCACGACGCTTGCGGCCTAACGGGGTTTCCTCGCCCTTCGCAGCAATGTGAGAGCCGATACGCGGCAGGGTTGGCGGAATCGGTTGCTTCTGGGATCTCTTCTGGTTTGTATTCTGGGAAGTTCGTGGGGAGGACGGGAGGGACATAAAACCTTTAGAATGTCGAGGGCTGAAGGAAGGAACTTAAAAACAGCGAGGATACTCATTCTGCGACCGGAAATGGCAGCCAATAATATTCTTAAATGTACCTTCCCGTGGAATTGCGCTGTGACATAGTTGGGTATGCTCTAACAGAAGAGACGAACGATACATATTTTTCTCTAGATGTACGCGAGGTGGTTCACCCCAGCCACCGCAATGCCAGAAACGGAAGTGAAACAAGGGATGGCAGAAGTATCCGAAATACTATCGAGGGCAGGCATCTTCCAGGGTGTTGAACCCACCGCCGTGCGTACCCTCATCGAACAACTGGATACCGTCAAGTTTCCTCGTGGCACCACTATCTTCGACGAAGGTGAGCCGGGAGACCAGCTGTACATCATTATCAGCGGCAAGGTGAAGCTCGCCCGCCACTCCGTTGATGGACGTGAGAACCTGCTGACCGTTATGGGACCTTCCGACATGTTCGGCGAGTTGTCCATCTTCGATCCCGGTCCTCGCACTTCCTCCGCTGTCTGCGTGACGGAGCTGCACGCGGCGTCGATGGATTCCACCATGCTGCACAACTGGATCAGCGAGCACCCGGAGATTGCAGAGCAGCTGCTGCGTGTGCTTGCCCGCCGTCTGCGCCGCACCAACAACTCCCTGGCTGATCTTATCTTCACCGATGTTCCCGGTCGCGTGGCCAAGGCTCTGCTGCAGTTGGCGAACCGCTTCGGCACCCAAGAAGGCACCGCTCTTCGCGTCCACCACGACCTCACGCAAGAAGAGATCGCCCAGCTGGTCGGCGCGTCCCGCGAGACCGTGAACAAGGCTTTGGCCGAGTTCGCCCACCGCGGTTGGATCCGTCTGGAAGGAAAGTCGGTGCTGATCTCCGACACCGAGCGCCTGGCTAAGCGCGCCCGCTAAAGGCAACTTTTAGCCCACTGGGGTAAAAACAAAAGCCCCGCTAGAAATCCTCCTAGGAGTTCTAGCGGGGCTTGCTTTCGTTCAGTTACGAGTTAGCGTTCGTCGTGTTAGTTCTCGTCACCGCGCAGGAAACGCAGCGTCACGCGAGTGGACTGTGCCGCAGCGTCACGCAGCACCGGATCGACGTCCGTGTAAATCTCGTCCACGATCTCATTGACCGAAGCATCATCGCCCAGCTTCTTTAGGGCGGCCTTGACCTGCTCCAGGCGCTGTTCACGACGGTCGATGTACTTCTGTGCCACGGCAGCTAGATCCGGCTGATCCGGACCGTGTCCTGGCAGCAGAGGCTTATCCTGGCCACGCTCGCGCAGCTTGGCCAGCGTTTCCAGGTAAGCGCCTAGATCACCATCAGTTTCGGAGATCATAGTGGTGTGACGACCTGCCAGCGTATCGCCAGTGATGATGCCTTCTACGTCGGAATCATCAGTACCGCCGTTGGAGTGGATAAAGAAAGCCACGCAGTCAGAGGTGTGGCCGGGGCAGTGAACGACCTCGATGGTGGGGGTCAGGCCCTCGAAGGAGATAATCTCCCCATCCTTCAGCTCCTCACCAGCGATGCAGTACTGCTTGTCGAAGGCACGGATCGGAGCGCCAGAAATCTGGCGGAAGCGCTGAGCTCCATTGGCGTGATCCGCGTGGCGGTGCGTCAACAGCACAGCGCCGATCTCCGCGCCACCATCGGTGGCCTTAGTGTTGAGTACGTTCAGGTGGCCCTCATCCTGCGGACCTGGATCCACCACAACAGATACTGTGTCGTTTTCTCCCTTGATTACCCAGGAGTTCGTGCCTTCCAAGGCTGCATAGCTGGGGTTCGGTGCGAGGACGACACCGACGTTCGGGGTTACGGGACGTAGTTGGCTATAAGCGGGGTGCTCCATGCCTCCCAGTGTAGAACGAACCTACAAACTATGCGCTGATCTGCGCGATGATTTCTACCTCTACGGGGGCGTTCAGCGGCAGTGCGGCCACGCCGACAGCTGCGCGAGCATGCACTCCCGCCTCGCCGAAGATCTCTCCCAGCAGCTCGGAAGCGCCATTGACTACGCCGGGCTGGCCACCAAAGCCGGCGGTGGAGGCAACAAAACCATTGACCTTTACAATTCGTTCAATGTTTTCGATTCCCACCAGATCATCGATCGCGGCAATGGCGTTTAGTGCAGCTGTACGGGCGGCGTCATAGGCTTGCGCCTCAGTGACATCCGCGCCGACCACGCCAGTGACAGGCAGGCTACCGTCTACGAAAGGCAATTGTCCGGAGGTGTAGACGAGGTTGCCGTTGCGCACAGCGGGGACGTAGGCGGCGACGGGTGCGGCCACCGGCGGGAGCTGCAGGCCGAGCTCTTCGAGCTTGGAACGGAAGTTCTGCTGCGCCATGGTTACTGCTCCAGGGGGCGCTTCATGTAAGCGACGTGCTGCTCGCCGGTCGGTCCGGGCAGCACGGAAACGAGCTCCCAGCCATCCTGGCCCCAGTTGTCGAGGATCTGCTTCGTCGCGTGAGTGAGCAGCGGTACGGTTACGTATTCCCAGTTAGTCATGGCCACCACCTTAGCGGTTCGGCGGTTTACTTAGCTGCTTTAGCTGCTTCCAGCTGGCCGGCGAAGAAGTCTGCCCAGCTGGTGATCTCGGGGTGCTTGCGCAGCAGGGCGCGGCGCTGACGTTCGGTCATGCCACCCCACACGCCGAACTCCACCTTGTTATCCAGTGCATCAGCACGGCACTGGAGCACTACAGGGCAGTGGCGGCAGATAGCTACGGCCTTGCGCTGAGCTGCCCCCTTTACAAACAACTCGTCCGGATCCACGTTGCGGCAGTGCGCCTGGGTAATCCACTCGCCGCGATTATTGAAAGACTCGCGGGTCGTGATTTGTTCGGCAGGCTGGCAGGTCGGCTTCGAACCGTTACTGACCTTTGTGTGGGCGAGCGATGCAGTCATTTTCTCCTCCGAAACGTGCCTTTCGGCAGGGTGGCCGTCGCTCCTTGTGCGTCGGTTGTCGTTTCTTACCACCAACTGCCATATGAGGCTTGCTGTAGTAGTAATTTTATTCACACGTTTTTAGAAGTGTCGAATACGTCACATTTTGGGGGTAATTGATATCCACGCGACACTCGTCGAGTAGGGATTCAATTAACCAGGGAAAACCTCCCACATCACACGTCGCGCCGAGCATTTTTCTTTTGACGCCCTCACGATCCCGCTGGTCAGCACTATCAGTAAAACGTGTCGCACATCACAAACTAGCGAACTTCCTATCCTGCGCTACACTGCGCTCCTCCCCCACGAAATGCGCATATGCAAGAGTTCAAGGATCACCCCCGACAGCTGGAATGTAGGCGTCAAAAAGAAAGGGGCGGAGGGTTGTCCGGGGCGTGGGTTATGGTGATACGCGTGGAAGCACCGAAGGCATTTCTAAGACTATTCCTCGCCATCCTGGCCGGTGGCGTGCTGCTCGCCGCAGCCATTCTGCCGTTTGCCGGGGCCGGCGGCTGGATGGTTAACGCCAGCACGGACACGATGAACTCCAATGTGAAAGACATTTCGGAGAACAACACCGTTCCGCTCCGCTCGCGGATCACAGATCGGAATGGCAAAACCATTGCCTGGGTGTACAACCAAAACCGCACCGAAGTGCCATCGGACAAGATTTCACAGGCGATGAAAGACAGCATTGTCGCTATTGAGGACCGGCGCTTCTATGAACACGAAGGCGTGGATATCCGTGGCACCCTGCGCGCCGCGGTGGCAAATATCTCCAGTGGTGGGGTCTCCGAGGGTGCATCGACGATCAATCAGCAGTATGTGAAGAACTATCTGTGGCTGATCTCTGCGGAAAACGAGGACCAGGCAGCGGAAGCGATCGAGACTTCTCTGCCGCGTAAGCTGCGCGAAATGAAGATGGCCGGCCAGCTAGATAAGAAACTGACGAAGGACGAGATCCTGACTCGCTATCTCAACCTGGTTTCCTTCGGCAACAGTGCTTTTGGCGTTCAGGCTGCGGCACAGACCTACTTCGGCGTCAACGCGGCAGATCTGAACGATAACCAAGCGGCATTCCTCGCCGGAATTGTGCAGTCGACTAGCGCCCTGGATCCGTATACGAACCCCGATGGCGCAAAGGATCGACGCAACGCCGTGCTCCAGGCGCGTGTGAATTCCAAGACTCTCTCGCGGAGCGAGGCAGATGCTCTCGCTAAGAAGCCGCTGGGCGTGCTGAAGGCCCCCAAGATCCCAACTAACGGCTGCATCGGCGCAGGCGGAAGCGGGTTCTTCTGCGACTACGTTCTGGAATACCTGGACAAGAAGGGCATTCCTAAGGACGAAATCACAAAGGGCGGATACACCATTCGCACCACACTGGATCCGCAGGCACAGAAGAGCGCAGAGAAGGCGGCACGCAGCAAAGTGTCACCGACTCAGGAGGGTGTATCGGCGGCTACCGACTACTTGGCTCCCAAGGACGGCATGCACCAAGTTCTAGCCATGGCTTCCTCGCGCAAGTACGGGTTGAATCAGGACAAGCGGCAGACTGTGCTACCACTGACGCACTCTATGCAGGGCCACGGCGCCGGATCCGTTTTCAAGATCTTTGCCGCGGCAGCTGCAATGGAAGACGGCATGGGGTTGAACACTAACCTCGCCGTTCCTGCCCGAGCGGAGGTCGAAGGCATGGGTGCAGGTGGTGCTCGCGGCTGCCCGCCAGGCAAGTACTGCGTGGAAAACGCTGGCTCCTACAAGCCGAACATGACTCTAAAAGAAGCGCTAGCGACAAGTCCGAATACGCCTTTCGTCGAGATGGCGGAGAAGGTCGGGATGAAGCGCATTGTGGATATCGCCATCAAACTGGGGCTGCGTTCCTATAAGGAAAAAGGCAGTTTCGACGGCGAGCACTCTGTGGAGGAGTACATCAAGGACAATAACCTTGGCTCCTTCGTCTTGGGTCCCACTGCCGTGGATCCACTGGAGCTCTCCAACGTTGCCGCCAGCCTCGCCGATCACGGCCGCTGGTGCGAGCCACTTCCCGTGCTAGGCATCAAGGATCGCAACGGCAAGAAGGTGGATTTCGAAGAGGCGAAATGCGAGCAAGCCATCGATAAAGATATCGCGGATGCGCTGGCCAACGGCATGGGAAGCGATGTACAAGGCGGAACAGCTGCCGCTTCTGCGCGCGCAACGGGATGGAGCGCCCCTGTATCCGCAAAGACCGGCACGACGGAAACCAGCTTCTCCGCCGCATTCTTAGGGTTCACCCCGGGCTGGGCTGGATCTTCCTACATCTTCAACGACGGCGGTACTGCCAAGAATCTGTGCACGGCGCCTGTACGCCAATGTGGCAATGGCAACCTCTACGGCGGTAACGAGCCGGCACGGATCTTCTTCGAGACCTCCAAGCCGGTCATTAACAAATACGGTGGTGGCAAGCTCCCGTCCTATAACAAGAAGTACGATGCAGGTACGAACCCCGGTAAATGGGGCGCGCCCGTAACCAACACTGGCGGAGGCGGAACCAGCACAAACAACGCAGCGCCGCCGCAGACCAACACCCCACCTCCAGAGATCAACCTGCCGCCTGAAGTTCAGCGTGGGCTCAACGATTTGAACGATCTACTGCGCCAGTTCCAGTAGCGTCCGGCCGACCACCACCTTCCCCAAAGAGCGCGAAGCGATACTCTGGAAGACGTGAAAAAGAACTCCCGCAATGCCAATGCCGAGCCCCACAAGCAACGTTCAATTCCTGCCAGGCTGCTGGCGTGCGTGGCCGGACTTGGAGCCGCTAGCGTAGCAGTATCTGCGGCGTCATATAGAGAAACCCTCAAGTTCCAGCTCCACGAGGTCACCGTGCCGTTGCTAGAGCCCGGCACCCTACCTGCTGATTGGGATAGCTTCCGGTTGCTACACGTAAGCGACCTGCACATGCTGGATAAGCAGCACCACAAGCAGGAATGGGTTGCGGCACTCGACGAGTTGGATCCTGACCTGGTAGTCAACACCGGCGACAACCTGGGCGAAAAGGAGGGCGTACCGGGAGTTCTCCGTGCACTCGGTCCGCTACTGGAACGCCCAGGAGTGTTCGTATTCGGCAGCAATGACTATTTTGCGCCCCGCCCTGTGAACCCCTTCATTTATCTGCTTGGCAAGAAGCGCAAGCCTTCCGATGAGCAGCTGCCTTGGAAGGGGATGCGCGCCGCCTTTATCGAACGTGGCTGGCATGATGCCTCGAATGCCACGGTTGAGTTCGCTATCGACCCGGCGGCAACGGGTTCGCTTACTAGCCCTGCAAAGATCAAGCTGGCCATCGCTGGTGTGGACGACCCTCACCACGAGCTCGACGACTACTCGCAGATTGCTGGTCGTCCGAATAGTGACGCCGACTTGGCCATCGGCCTCAGCCATTCCCCGGAACCGCACGTTCTGGACCACTTCGCCGCTGACGGATATCAGCTGGTACTGAGCGGTCACACGCACGGTGGGCAACTGTGCCTGCCTGGTGGGCGCGCCATCGTGACGAACTGCGGCATCGACCGTAGCCGTGTGCGTGGACTATCTCGCTGGACCGAGCGCATGTGGCTGCACGTGACCAACGGGTTGGGTAACTCGAAGTATGTGCCCTTCCGCACCTTCTGCCGCCCGTCGGCAACACTGATCCACATCGTGGAGAAGCCGTCGGAATAAGCGGCAGAGAAGAAGAGGGATAACAGAGGAAAGCAAAGGAAAATGCCCTCTATACAGCCATTTTGAAAATTGTCCCCTCTGCGGGCTATAGTTGTTCGAGTTGCAGCCGTTGGCTTTGCATCATTTGCGAGGTTGCTCGCAGTTCGCAGAACTAACGTGCCGCTCCAGACCGGGATATGGCGCAGCTTGGTAGCGCACCTCGTTCGGGACGAGGGGGTCGCAGGTTCAAATCCTGTTATCCCGACCAACAATAGCCCCAGTCAGTGGCTCCACACAGGTCACAGACTGGGGCTTTTTTGTATCCTTGCGCCCCCTATCCCTCACAGTGTAAGAAGTTATTAGCCCCGGAGTTTAGTAGCCTAGCCTTACCTAACATCTGCTACACAAAAAGATCACTCCCTCAAAGTGATCGCCACCTCTGGAGGCACCGGGATTGCGTCGCAGGCAGCCCAGGACAAATGGAAACTTCCCCCTCACGAGACAAGGTTCAACACGCACAACTATGGAACGCTCAGCCAATTCCGGTTCATACCGGGACAGCGTTGACGTGCTCGTCGCCGTCGTGGGCACGGACAGCGCATTCTGCGGAACCACACATGAACCTAGGAGAATGGGACATGAGGAAATAATGTTCACCACCTCGCGTGTACTCGCCCGGCGACACGGATTATTGGTGGGAGGAACCGCCGGGGCAGCAATCCATGAAGGAGTGCAGACCTTGCAGACCTGCAGCGCGGTGCGGAGATGAAGGTAGCCGCGAGGTTGAGCTCCATGCAGAAGTATCGCGAAGTCCTGGGAATTTCTCTTCCCATCGCCGGGGTGCAGCTTGCTGGGGTAGCGCTGACCACCACGGACGTTCTGATGTTGCAATCCGTGGGCGTAATGGCGATCGCCGGCGGTGGCCTGGCGATGCAGCTCTACAACCAGATCCGCACGATGTGCGTGGGTATGGTGACAGCCAGCTCAAATCTCGTAGCCGAAGCTGCGGCAGAGATGGAGCGGAAGGATCCTTCAGATCCACCTTCCGAGGAAAGCGCGGAGAAGATCCGCCGAGCCGTGCGCTCCTCCTTCGCCGTAGGGACGGGTACTGCGATTCTCGGCGCGCTATTGGCCATCTCCTTCGGAGCACTGGTTCTTGCTCTGCCCATCGACGAGCAGGTCGCCCGTCTCACCTTCGCCATGACGCTCACATTGGCGCCGGGACTCATCCCTATGTTGTGGCTCAATGTCTTGCGCCAGTTCGCCGTAGGCATGCGGAAACCAGGCTCTCTTCTAGGCATCACACTGGTATCAATCTTCGTCAACATAGCTCTGAACTGGACATTTATGGCTTTGTCGACATCGGATGCATGGAAAGTGGCGGGCATCGGACTGTCCACGACTATCGTCCAACTATTAACCCTGTTGGCCTTCCGTGTGATAGTGCTGCGCTTACCCGAGTTGCAACCCTATTTTCACGTCTTTCCCCGCGCAGGCGATGGGGAGACTATACGCCACCTAGTGCGTCTCGGAGTACCAGTCAGTCTGACCTATGGCTCGGAGGCGGCGATTACAACAATCGCCGGATTGGTGATGGGAACCCTCGGTCCGCAGATGTTGGCGGCACATAACGTGGTAAACCAGCTGGCATACATCGTCTACCAGGTCTGCATCGGCTTCTCCCACGGCGGGTCGGTGCTCATCACGAGGGCACGAGCCGAAGGTGCCAACGCGGTACGCGCGGTGACCCGGCGCGTATTACTCGTCGTGGTCACGTACCTGGGGGTTATGGGCGCACTATGGCTCCTACTGGGACGCTGGGTGCTGAGCCCGTTCCTGGGAGATGCCGACGCCACCACCTTCCATATCGCCGTCCTGCTTCTGTGCCTCGCGGTGTTGCAGCAGTTCTCTAAGGGAATTCAGAATGTGGCGGTGGGATTACTGAGAGGGCTCAAGGACACTACTTCCGGGCTGCGCTGCACTCTCATTGGATACTGGCTGGTCGGGGTACCCGGGATTCTGGTGATGGGCAAGCTCCTGAAATGGGAGGGCTACGGCGTGTGGTGGGGGTTGATTGTCGGCTTCGCCACCACTGCGGTGCTGCTACTACGAGCCTTTTTTCGACGCCTCGCTTCACTTAGCTAACGGGGGTGTGGGGCAGCGAAATGACGACATTCTCTTCCAAGCATTGCCATCTAAATAAGGTGTGACTAACCTAAGTAAGTCGACCCAAAGAAAGGAACGCAGTTGACCCTCACGTCACTTAGAACTCGCAGCCCCCGCTCCCCCATGCGCCCTCATTTTCGCCTAGCTCGCGCAGTCGTCTCAGCGGTCGCCGCCACCGGCCTTTTCATGACCGCCGCCTGTAGCGCCAGTGATGGAACGAACTCCGCAACCAACGGAGAAAAACAGCAGATCACCGACATCCTCGGGCGCAATGTCGAGGTTCCGAAGAAGGTTGAGCGGGTTCTCATGGGCGGACAGAGAATGCTCTACACCACCGCTATCCTCAACAAGGAAAACCCGCTCCAGGGGATCGTCGCCTGGCCCGATGACTTGCAGCAGAACGACCCCGGCACTTACAAGAAGTACCAACAGAGATTCTCCGAGATCGGGGATATTAAGCAGACCGGTGAGGTTTACGATGGCTCGATGTCCGTCGAGCAGGCCCTGGAATCCCGCCCAGATGTCTTCATTGTCTCCGCGAACAGTTTCGACGCCGCCCAAGACGCCGGCATCGTCGACGGTCTTAACAAGGCCGGAATCCCCACCGTCGCCGTCGACTACTTCACTGACCCAGTAAAAAACACCGCACCAAGTGTGCGCTTGCTCGGCAAAGTACTCGGGCACGAAAAGGAGGCGGAGAAGTACGCCCGGTTCTACGAATCCAAGGTGGACATGGTTCACGACCGGTTGGAAAAAGCCAAGGCCACTCCCACCCCAACCTTCCTTTGGCGAGCTCCCGGCTACTTCGACTGCTGCTCCACTTTCGCCAAGTCCAACCTGGCTCAATTAGTCACCGCAGCAGGTGGAAAGAACCTGGGAGACGACATGATTGAAGGTAAGCAAGGCCAAGTCTCCCCCGAAGCGCTGGCCGGAAAAGACCCGGACGTCATCATCGCCACCGGCGCTGACTGGACTGATGCCAAGCAGCAGCCAAAAAAGACTGGCTTTATCCCCCTCGGTTACGACGAGTCCGCCGATCAGGCAGCCCGGGATTTTCAGCGCGTCGTTAACGGGCAACCTGTCCTCAAGGAAATGCGAGCCGTCAAGGACAAGAGAGCCTACGCCGCGTGGCATCACTTCTACGACTCTCCGTACAACTACCTGGCCATCGAGTGGTTCGCCAAGGCCATGCACCCCGACCTGTTTGCCGACATTGACCCGCAGGCTGACATGAAGGAACTGCACGAAAAATTCCTCCCCGTGGAGGCGAGCGGCACCTTCTGGACTGGTTTGCCATGAGCCACGTCGCCCCGACACGGTCAATCCCTGCCGTAAACGGGAAGGATCACAAAGACAGCATCCCGCAACGTCAACGTCCCGGCGTGAGCTGGTACCGAGCAGCCAGCAGGCGCAAGGTGGCAATCATCGCCGGGCTCGCGGCTCTGCTATGTGCAGTCACCGCCACAGATTTCCTCATCGGCAGCAGCATGCCTGCTAATGAGGCGATATATGTGCTATTTCACCCCAGCGATTCCCGCCCTGTTGACCGACAGATCATCTTTGATATTCGCCTGCCAATGACCATCACGGCGGTCCTCATCGGCGCTGCCCTCGCTGCCGCTGGTGCAGAGATGCAAACCATCCTGGGCAACCCCCTCGCAGAGCCCTACACACTGGGTATTTCCGCCGCCTCCAGCTTCGGCGCCGCCTTCGCCACCGTCTCCGGATTCACCGCCGCAGGAATTGGTGCAACGCTGGGGATGGCCGGCAGCGCGTGGGTGTTCGGGATCGCAGCATGCGCGGTGATTGTCCTCTTCTCCCGGTCAAAGAGCGCCGGCACGCAGGGAATGATCTTGCTAGGCATTGCAATCGTGTTCCTTTTCGACGCTCTCCTGGCACTGATGCAATACCTCGCCTCGCAGACCCAGCTAGAACAGGTGGTCTTCTGGACGATGGGCAGTATCACGCGCGCCACGTGGCCCCAGATCGGCCTCCTGGCACTCGTCTCGCTGATCGTCATCGCATTCTTCTACCGCAACGCGTGGACACTGACGGCGTTTCGAATGGGAGACGACCGCGCCAGGTCCATGGGAATCAACGTCAACAGGCTGCGCACGCTCACACTGGTGGGCGTCTCCCTCATGGCTGCGACTGCCGTTTCGATGGCCGGGACGATTGGCTTTATCGGCCTCGTCGGCCCGCACATCGCCAGGATGCTTGTCGGCGAGGATCAGCGCTTTTTCCTCACTACATCCATCTTCTCCGGGGCGCTCTTGCTTACCTCAGCCTCCGTGGTCTCCAAGCTGATCCAGCCCGGCGCGATCCTGCCCGTCGGCATCATCACGGCGATTGTGGGCGTGCCGGCGTTCGTCGTCCTCATCGTTCTGCGCCGCCCCCGAACCGTCTCCTCTCCCACCTAATACCCCCTCGCCGCGCCCACTTCTTCTCGCTCCAGCCCCTCCCTCACCCCAGAAAGGACAACCTCGTGGAACAGCCCGCCACGGTTCCGTCAGCCACCGCGCTGCAGGTCACCGACCTCAGTTTTTCCCACGGAGCAGCGCAGATCCTGAATGGCGTGTCTCTTCCGGGGATCAACGCCGGAACCGTCACCGCCCTTGTCGGCCCCAATGGCGCTGGTAAATCCACCCTGCTGCGCTGCATGGCTCAGCTGTGCCGATTCAGTGGCAGCGTCACCGGACCTGACGCGGTTTATTTGCCACAGGATCCCCCGCCGGAAAGCACCCTTACAGTGTTCGAATCAGTGCTGTTGGCGCTCCAACACTCCCGCACAGGGTTCAGAGGATTGCGAGTGGCCACAACTACACAGGATCGAGTCAGTACGGTCCTCGCACGACTGGGTCTGGAAAACCTCCAAGCCCGGACGATGTCCCAGCTATCCGGTGGGCAGCGCCAACTGGTGAGCTTCGCCCAGGCGATCGTGCGCCGACCCCAAGCCCTATTGTTGGACGAACCAACCAGCGCCCTCGACCTACGCAATCAGCTGACACTGATGGAGCATATCTGCACCTACGCCGTCGAGGCGCCAGCAGCGGTAGTGGTCACGATGCACGACTTATCGCACGCAGCGCGTTTCGCCGATCGTATCGTAGTGCTCCACAATGGCACCGTTTACTCACACGGAGCCGTGGAGGAAGTACTCACCGAGAACATGTTGCGAGAAGTCTACCGAGTCGATGGAACTGTCACGCCCACCGGCGATGGGACTGTAGCGATCACCACGTCAAGAGCCATTTGAGGGTCTGCTAAACTTGGCGAGTCACATAAATTTTTTTCCGTTCATGTTCCGACGTGACGGACCGCCCAATTTTTTCTAGCCCCCGGAGCCACACTCCCGCGCATCTTGGGGACACTAGGAGCGATCGATCGGCTCCGTAGTTCGGGACGTTGAAGGCGATTATGTGTTTGCCTAAGAAATCGTCGTCGAACTCGTTGGTTAGGGTGTTGTAGACACGTGGCATTGTTGGCCGTCCCCGTCACCATAGCGGTGGCACTCATCCTCGTCCCCCTGTTGGTCAAGACTCTTGACCGAAACGCCGGCTGGCCCTTGGGCCTGACTTTCCTGGCGCTCGCGGGGTACGTGATCAAACATGCCGACCCGGTCTTGAATGGCGAGACTGCCACGTGGTCTGTCACCTGGATCCAAAATTTCCTATCCGGAGCGAGCGGCGCAGGTAACGCAAGCGTGGGCGCAGCATCCACGGGCAACTCAACAGCCCTCGATCTGTCTCTGAAGATGGACTCTCTGGGGCTGTTCTTCACCCTCCTGGCTCTCCTTATCGGTGCCGTGGTCTTTATCTACTCCGCCGCCTACCTGCACAGGGGCGACAAAATCATGAGCTTCTACGTGCTCATGACCTCGTTTATGCTGGCAGTTCTACTACTGGTACTGGCGGACGACGTAGCGCTGCTGTTCATCGGCTGGGAGCTTGTCTCCCTGGCTTCGTTCTTCCTTATCGCCCGCTCGGGTTCTGGCGGCGAGGCCGGTTCGATCCGCACCTTGCTGCTGACCTTTGTCGGTGGTCTGTTCCTGCTGGCGGCACTCGGTATCGGTGTGGTCACCACGGGCACGACGGATCTCACGGCCATGCTGCACTCCCCCGCCTGGGACGGCCAGGACGTGCGTCTGGCTATCGTCGCCGTCCTTATCGCCCTGGCCGCGTTTTCAAAGGCCGCACAAATCCCCTTCCACTTCTGGCTGCCCGAGGCCATGGCCGCTGACACCCCGGTCTCTGCCTTTCTGCATGCCGCCGCCGTCGTGAAGGCGGGCGTGTATCTGCTGCTGCGCTTCTCCGGCCTCTTCGAGGGCGTCATGGCCTGGCATACGCTGCTCATCGTCATCGGCATGACGACCGCCATCATGGGCGCCGTGTTCGCGATCCAAAAGACGGATCTAAAGAAGCTCACCGCCTACTCCACTGTCTCCCAGTTGGGCTGGATCGTCGCGACCATCGGCGTGGGCACTCCCTTCGCTATCAGCGCCGCGCTGGTTCATACCGCCGCCCATGCGCTGTTTAAGTCCTCCCTGTTCATGATCGCCGGTGTGGTCGACCACCAAGCCGGGTCGCGCGATATTCGCCGCCTTGGCCCGCTGTGGCGCCAGATGCCTTTCACTTTCGTTTCCGCTGTGATCGCGGCGGCGTCAATGGCAGCGATTCCCCCAACCTTCGGCTTCGTTTCGAAGGAAGGCATGCTCACTGCCTTCGAAGATGCGCCACTGAGCAATGTGGGCGTCATCGTCCTGCTGGTCGCGGCGGGTATCGGCGCACTTGCCACGCTCGTGTACTCCGCCCGCTATGTGCTGGGTGCCTTTGTCGACGGGCCCAAGGATGTCTCGCATGTCAAGGAAGCCCCGGTGAATCTATGGCTGCCTGCCGTGCTGCCCGGCGTGCTATCGCTGCCGGTTGTCGCGTTCATGGGTATCTTCGATGAGACGATCGATCAGGTGGTGGAGGCTACAGGGCTCGGCCATGCACATACGCACTTAGCGCTCTGGCATGGACTGACGGTGCCTTTGGGTATCTCTGTCGCGGTACTGGTCGTGGGTCTTATTGTTGTTATTTATCGACGCCCCCTGCTCCAGCCGCTCGAGGGCAAGCGACTCGGGGTGGCAACGGGCGCGGAGATGATTACTGCATTCATCGAACGTTCCACGAAGTTCGGCCGCGCTTTTGGCCGCCTGGCGAACTCTGTGAACCCCAACCGGCACGTGGTGTGGATCTTCTCCATGCTGATCCTGCTGGCGGGCTTTGCCCTGCTGGGGCCGGGGCGTATCGAGGGGCTGGCGGATCTGAGCCCGCGGGTCGAGGGCATCGACAGCATTGTGGACCTAGTGGGCCTCGTGATCGTGGGCCTGGGTGTATTGGCGATGATCGGAACGCGTTCGCGTCTGGCCTCCGTTGTGCTGGTTGGCATCGTTGGCGTGGGTGTTTCCTGGGTCATGCTGACCTTGGGCGCACCTGATGTGGCTACGACCCAGCTGCTGGTTGAGTTCTGCGTGGTGGTCATCATGATGCTGGTTATCCGCCACCAACCGCGCTTGTACCTGCGTGAAGGAGCCAACCGCACGCGCTTCGCCACGGTTCTGGCGGTGCTCGTTGGCCTAGTTACTTTCCTGGGGTCATGGCTGCTTATCGGCCGCCACGACAAACCCGAGATCGCACAGTGGTACCTGGAGAAAACCCCGGAGATCTCCGGCGGCAACAACGTCGTCGCCGTCATCCTGGTGGAGTTCCGTGCTTTCGATACTTTGGGCGAGCTGTCAGTGCTGGGCATGGCGGGCATTGTGATTGCCGCATTGATCAAGTCCATCCCGCGCTCCCCGGTTCCGGGCTATGGCCCGGGTTCCACCGCAGAGCTATTCCGCGCACCCGGTTCCACTCGGTTCCCGGACGTCCACAAGGTTCCGGAGCTGGCACCGTTCTACTCCAAATACCTGCGCTCCACGCACTTGAACTCAATTAACTCCCGGATGACACTATATCCGTTGGTTCCGATCCTGGCGCTCTTGTCTGCTGCGACGTTCTGGCGCGGACACCAGGCTCCGGGCGGCGGATTCGTCGCCGCCCTGATCGCGGCCTGTGGCATCTTCATGTACTACCTGGCGCAGGCTCGGGCGAAGAAGACGCTCACTGACCAGGTTGCCTACACCTTCGTCGGTGCCGGTATGGCGATGGCACTTATCACCGGCTTGATCGGCTACATCAGTGACGGCTTCCTCGCCCCCATCCACGGAGAGATTCTGGGGCAGCACGTATCCACCTCGCTGATTTTCGACGGTGGTGTGTACTTGGCAGTGCTCGGCCTGGTGGTCATTGTTATCAACCAGATGGGTGGTCGCGAACGGCCGGGTACGGACCCGGCAACACTGAAGTCGAAGTTCCGTGCCCAGAACGCAAAACAGAAGATGGGGTTGAACTCCAAGGGCAAGCGCCCCGCCCCTATCGAGGGCAAGGAAACCCCGGCCAAGAAACCTTCGCCAGTCGCCGTCACCGTTGGTGGCAGCAATATTCCGTTGAATCCTTCCCAGGTATCAGCCGCTGCAAAGGCGGAGGAAGAAGCCCACCGGGCAGAGCGCGAAGCGGCCCGTGCACCGGTGCCGACGCAGAAAGACAACGGGACTGTGCAGGCAGATGAGCCTGATGGCGTCATCAATGAAGAACCAGACGAGCAGAAGGGAGAGCAACAGTGATCATCGCAGCCATCATCGCCATCCTGGTCGCCGGCGGCGTGTACCTGGTGATGCAGCGTGGAATGCTGCGAATCATCATGGGCATCACGCTCTTGGGCCACGGTGTGAACCTGCTGATCCTCGCCGCGGGCATCGGCGCCTGGCGTATGGATCCCCTCATGGATCGGGCTACCCCGGAACAGGCTGCCGACCCGCTGCCACAGGCGTTCGTCCTGACCGCCATCGTGATTTCAATGGCTTCCACTGCCGTCATGCTCGCCATGGCCGCACTTGGCCGCGACGATGACACTATCGGCACCGACGACGTAGAGACCGCTTCCCGCCGCCTGCGCACCCTGCAGACCATGGGGTGGAAGAACTACGAGGATGCCAAGACGCACGGCGGTGTGGTCGAAGAGCACAAGTCCAAGAAACTCGGCGCGAACGACTACACCGAGGTGCACTCATGCACGGATGAGGATGGCCTACAGGAGGGACAGAAGTAATGACCGGAAGTTCCCTACTCAGCCTGTTTATCGCCGTTCCACTGCTCTCCGCTGCCGTCGCTGCGATGGCTCCATGGAGTGCTGTGCGTCGCGCACTCGGCCTACTGGTGCCTATGTTCGGCATCGGCGCCAGCCTGTGGGTACTGACCAAGGTCAGCGAACCCCATACGGTGATGGTCGATAACGTCGGCGGCTTTATCGGTGGTATCTCCATCCCCCTGGCCGCCGACAATCTGGCGGGCATCATGATCCTGACGACCTCCGTCGTCGCCCTTGTCGCCAATTGGTTTGCCGACGTGGTTGGGGAGACACGAACCCGCTTCTACCCCGCCCTCACTCTGATGCTTATCGGCGGTGTGTGGGGTGCGTTGCTTACCGCGGATCTGTTCAACCTCTTTGTGTTTATCGAGGTCATGTTGATGCCCTCCTTCGGCCTGCTGGCCATGACGGGCACGTGGGCACGCCTGGCCGCGGGCAGGATGTTCATTGTCGTGAACCTGGTGACCTCCCTGCTGCTGCTCTCCGGCGTGGTGCTGGTCTACGCAGTTGTGGGCACCACCAACCTCGCGGCTCTGGCGGGCGCCGCCGGCCCGCGCGGCACCGAATTCGCCGAGGGAGTGTTCGGCAATCAATGGCAACTGGTAGTCCCCCTTGGCATGGTGCTGCTAGCACTTGCCGTTAAGTCGGGTGTGGCGCCAGTCCACACCTGGCTGCCCCGCGCCTACCCCTCTACTTCCCCCGCAGTGATGGCACTATTCTCCGCCCTGCATACCAAGGTTGGCATCTACGCCATCTTCCGCGTGTACCTAACCGTCTTCGAGGGGGATCCCACCTGGTCGTGGGCCATCCTGGTGATCATGGTGCTGGGCATGCTGATCGGTGGCTTTGCCGGCCTTGGCGAAACTACAATGCGCAGCGTCCTTGCCTATCAGATGGTCAATGGCATCCCATTCATCCTGATCAGCCTGGCGTTCTTGAGCGATAATGCGCGCCTGATGATCAGCGCCGGACTGTTCTACATGCTGCACCATATGATCGTCGCCGGGGCACTGATTATGGCCTCCGGCGCGATCGAGGAAACCTACGGTTCCGGCCGTGTGCGCAAACTGTCGGGCCTGCTACGCCGCGACCGTTTCGTCTCCATTGTCTTCGCCGCAGGCGCCCTGGCGATTGTCGGCCTACCTCCGTTTTCTGGCCTTTGGGGCAAACTCGCCCTCGTCTTCGGCGTAGCTCAGGACGGTACATGGAAGACATGGGTAGCCATCGGCGCGATCATCATCTCCTCAATTGGTGCCCTGGTCTCCATGATCTACGTATGGCGCGAGGTGTTCTGGGGACGACAAATGAACGCCAACGAAACCAACCCGGAGCTGCGCGTGCCGAGCCGCTACGTATGGCCGTCGGCAGTGATGATGCTGATTTCCGTCGGCATGTTCATCGGTGCCGGTCCGGTCTTCCAGCAGATCAACAAAGCCGCCGACAACCTAACCGATACGACGGCCTACGTTGAAGCGGTGCTCGGCGATCCAGATGAGGCCATCGGCGTGGTTCTGCCGCCCGGGCCAAGCGGATTGGATAACGTCCCTACGGACGCTCGGAGTTCGACGAACGATGACGCCTTTAAGGAGCGCGTCGAAAGGGAGAACCAAGAGCAACCGACCCAGCACGGGGAGGAACACTAAGCCATGGCAAAGTTCAGTATTGTCCACGCGGTGAAATCCACCGGCCACGCGCTGTGGTACGCCACCTGGTTGACGGGGCAGATCATCAAGGAATCTGTAGTGATGGCCATCGATACCCTCGGCACTGGCCGCAATATCGCACCGGTGGTGATCTACTACCCGCTGCGCGTAACCAGCGAGCGGGATATCGCCGCTTTCATCGCTTCGATCACCATGACCCCCGGCACCCTGTCCTTGGGTGTGACCGGCCCGAAAGAGGTTGACTACGACGCGGTGGCGGGCGAACGCAACTCAAAGGACGCATTCGCCGTAGCCCGTTCGGAGTTCAACACTCACGGTTTGTACCACGTACAACGCTTCCTGGCAGTGCACGCCATGTACGGTTCAGATCCCCAGGAACTGCTGGATAGCTTGGCGGATATGGAGGAGCACCTCGCTCCTTCGGTGAAGGAAAAGCCGCTGAATTTCGATGTGCAGTACCTGGTGGAGAAGGGGCGCCCCGGTCCGCGCGGTTTCCGAGGTTCCCGTGGCGGCCGCGCCTCCGACGAGACGGTTTTCGATGTGGAGAAGGTGGATTCCACCCCACACGCCGCTGCTTTCGTTGCCGCGATCCTGCAGTCTGATGAGGAAGAGAAGAACCCCTCCGACGTGCGGGATATGGATCGAAAGGAGCGCTACGAAATCGCCCGCCGAAATGCGGAACGCGCCAAGGCGCGGATCTCGAACGCCACCCCCGATATTGATACTTTCCGCGGGGACAACCTGGGGGCGTCGCTACCCGACCAGGAGGGGAAGACCAAACCCGGAGAGACTTTGTACGATCCGCTGTATCCGAAGGAACACCCGGGCAGAGCCAAGAAAACCCCGAAGCAGAAAGGCAAGTAGATGGAGCCCAAGGACCTACTCAACATCCTGGTGGGCATCGCCGCCGCCATCGTTGTTATCGCCCTGTTTACGGTGCTGTGGCGCGCGGTGTCTACCCATAATGACGCCCGCCGCGCTGTCCTTTCCGACATGGTATTCATGGCGATGGCCGGGTTGTTCCTGTGCTATTCGATCTTTCACCGCACAGCAATCACCTACGAGGTCGCGCTCTTCGCCGGATTGTTCGGCGCACTGTCGACGATCGCTTATGCCCGCATCATTTCCCGAGGGAGGCGCTAAATGTCCACCACACTCCTCGCCGCTGCCGGCGACATGGTCGAGTTCAACGAGCCCGGGTGGCTCGGCGCAATTACCGCAGGTGTGCTTGCCATTCTGGGGTCCATCTTTATCTTTGTTTCTGCCCGCGCGATGTACCTTGCTCCGGACGCCCTCAGTCAGGTCAACATGGTAGGTCCAGCTGTCGGCGTGGGACTTCCGCTGCTGATCTGCTCCAACCTTGTGTACTCCTGGTCGACGGAGGGATTCATTCTAGGTGAGCTGATCCGCGCCATTGTGGCTATTACCGCATTGCTGGTGGTGGGTGCTGTCGGCTCGTATGTGATGGGCCGTGCGCTGCACGCCACGCACTGGGATCACACGGTGCCGCTGTCTGGCGGTCAAAAAGCGAAGGAGCCGAAGTAGGCTTCCAGGCAGAGCGAGATTCCCAGTCTCGCAAACATCAAGGGAGCCAGCGCCCACGCAAAGGTGGGGGCTGGCTCCCTTGTTTTGGATTCGCTGTACGGGGGTCTCCCGCGAAAGCTAAAAACTCTTAGCCGACGACGGCAACGGCTTCCACGTCGATCTCACCGCGCATGGCCTTGGAGTAAGGGCAGAACGCGTGTGCGTCAGCGACCAGCTCATCGGCCTTAGCCTGATCCACGCCGAAGATGGTGGCGGTGATCTTCGCGGACAGACGGAAGCCTTCCGGAACCTTGTTCAGGGAAGTTTCGACGGTAACCTCCGGGGTCTGCTCCATCTCGACGCCGGCTTCCTTGATGGTCTTCTGCAGAGCGCCGTTGAAGCATGCTGCCCAACCGGCGGATACAAGCTGCTCCGGGTTGGTGCCCTCGCCGGAACCACCCAGTGCCTGCGGCGGGCGAACGTCCAGATCGATCTGACGGTCATCGGTAGCGACGTGGCCGTCGCGGCCACCGCCGGTAGAAATTGCCTTTGCTGTGTACAGTACGTCGCTCATGTGAAGAACAGTCCTTTCTTCAATCTGCTTGTCGAAGTGATCTCTAGCGTTATTTCTAAAGCTCGCTCTGGGCGGGGTGATCTTGTCGCCACCGCTCGGCGCCCAGCCTACGTGAACTCGCTTACCTCGCGCCTCCGCATGGCTCCGGGGCGCATAGTGCCTACTTACTGGTGAAGATCTCCTTCACCCGGTCGCGCAGGTTCTCGTCCACCTTGCCCCAGTAAGTCCAGCACTGTTCTGCCACCTGGTCAGATACACCCTCCATAGCGCCTGCGATATTGCCGGCGAGGCGCTCCCGGGCAGCGTCATCCAAGACCTCGCGCACCAGCTGGCCTGCCTGGATAAAGTCATCATCCTCCGGGTGGCGGACATAGGCGCCACGGGTGAGGTCGGTGCCGTGCAGGTCATCAAACAGACCCAACTCCTCGGCGGCAGTGCGGGCGGATTCTTGGCCCCGGCCAAAGCCGTACTGCGACTCACCAGCACCAACTCCCTGCTCGACAGCGCCGGAACCATCGTTGACGTCGTTGGCACCCTCGGGGCGCTCAAAGCGGTTCGGAGAGTACACGGGCGTACCTGCCGGTGGGAACTCCTGGTTACCCGCGCCGTCCTTGGCCGTGTAGTAGTTCTTCTCTGCCACCACGGAGCGGTTAGAAGGCAGCTGGTGGAAGTTCACACCCAGTCGGTAGCGCTGCGTATCGGCATAAGCGAAGGCGCGAGCCAGCAGCATCTTGTCCGGGGATAGGCCGATACCCGGCACGAGGTTCGAGGGCGCAAAAGCAGCCTGCTCGATCTGCGCGAAGAAGTTCTGCGGGTTCTCGTTGAGCGTGAAGTGGCCGACCGGGATCAACGGGTAATCCTTCTGCGACCACGTCTTGGTCAGGTCGAAGGGGTTCCAACGGTAGCCCTCGGCCTCGGCAACAGGCATGATCTGTACCTTTACATCCCACGTCGGATAGTCACCACGCTCGATGGCGTCATAAAGATCCTGGCGTGAAGAATCGAAGTTACCGGAAGCAATGACCTCGGCGGCTTCGTCATCGCTGTAGAACTTCCAACCCTGGCGGGTCTTGAAGTGGTACTTCACCCAGAAACGCTCGCCGGCAGAGTTAATCCACTGGTAGGTGTGGGAGCCGAAGCCGTCCATGTGACGGAAATCGGTCGGGATACCGCGATCACCCATCAGATAGGTCACTTGGTGTGCGCTCTCCGGGGAGCGGGTCCAGAAGTCCCACTGCATATCCGCCGAGCGCAGACCGGAATCCGACAGGCGCTTCTGGGAGCGGATGAAGTCGGGGAACTTAATGCCATCGCGTAGGAAGAACACCGGGGTGTTGTTGCCCACGATGTCGTAGTTGCCTTCCTGGGTGTAGAACTTCAGCGAGAATCCGCGTACGTCGCGTACCGCATCGGGGAAGCCCTGCTCGCCTGCAACGGTGGAGAAGCGGGCCAGCATCGGGGTCACGCGGCCTGGCTGGAACAGATCGGCCTTGGTGTACTTGGATACATCCTCGGTGATCGTCAGCTCGCCGAAGGCGCCGGAACCCTTGGCGTGCACATTGCGCTCTGGGATGCGCTCGCGGTTAAAGTGCGCATGCTTTTCCACGAGGTGTACGTCGGACAGCAGCAGCGGACCTTGCTCGCCTACCGTGGCCGAATGCTCTTCGGTGCTGACTGGGGAGCCGTTCACGTTCGTTGAAACCCCGGAGTATGGGCACACGCCGCGGGAGGCTACGTCCTTCGCGGATGTGATGGCCTCTGTGCTGTTGTGTTTGTCGTTTGTAGCAGTCATGGGTACCTCCTGATACCTGAGTCGGCTCTTCAACCCACCTTGCCAGAATTCCGCGCACCGCGTGTTAGGATCACTCCATGACCAGCCAGGCACCAGACAGCCAGGCACGCGATGCCGCTGTCACCGATCTCGCCCTGCGCGCCGCCAGTGGCGACCGCCAGGCACTCACGGAGTTTATTTCTGCAACACACGACGACGTGTGGCGCCTCCTGGCACACCTTGCAGATACAGACCGCGCGGATGACCTAACGCAGGAGACCTACCTGCGGGTTTTAAGTGCCCTCCCGCGCTTCGCTGCGCGTTCCACGGCACGCACCTGGATCCTGTCTCTGGCGCGCCGCGTGTGGGTCGATAGTGTTCGCCACGATATGGCTCGTCCTCGTAGCTCTGCCATGGAGATCGAGGACGCCACCAGCTCCACTCCCGCCGCCGAGACCACTGGCGGTCAGAGCTGGGCGGAATGGGTGGACACCCGCGCCCTCATCGACCGGCTGGAAGCCGACCGGCGCGAGGCCCTGATCCTTACGCAGGTACTGGGCTACACCTACGCCGAGGCCGCAAAGATCGCGAATGTGCGCGTCGGCACGATCCGTTCTCGTGTAGCTCGCGCGCGTGCGGATTTGGTTGAGATGGCCGGCGAGGGGCACGGTGGCGTCACCAAGGAAGGGCAGAAGAGCCCGAAGCGCCGCTTCGGGGTGGCCTAGCTTTATATAAGGTGGCGGGCATGAGCACCATCGCCTTTTCTCACCGCATTCCTTTGGGCCTGGACGACGTCTGGGCGCTGCACGGGCGCCCAGGAATCGTTCGTCGTCTGACGCCAGGTTTCACGCGCATGAAACTCATCGAACAGGCAGAGTCCCTGCGCGATGGGGTGACGACGTTTGCGCTGCCCGGCGGGGTGACCTGGGTGGCACAGCACCAGGCTGGAGGTTATGAGGGAGCTGCACCGGATCGGCGGGCTTTTCGCGATGTGTGCGCAACCCCGGCGCTCGGCACGCTCACGGGGTGGGAACACACACATGAGTTCCGGTCTGCGGACACACAAGGCAAGGCAGCGGCGACAGTCATCACTGACACTGTGCACACCAATCTGCCGAGGTGGGCTGCGAAAAAGGCTTTTGAGGGGGTGTTCGCATATCGGCAGAACCAGCTGCAGGCTGATGTGCAGCACTTGAAGTTCGCCCGGCGTTTGCAAGAGGATCCACTACGCATCGCGGTCACTGGCTCTGGTGGTTTGGTAGGCACGCAACTGTGCGCACTATTGGAACTGGCGGGGCATGAGGTAATTCGTCTGCAGCGCGGCAATGGCAGCGCCCACGGCGCTGGGGGTAGGGGCTTAAGCGATACGGTGCGGAAGTGGAACCCAGAAAACCCGGCGCGCGGTCTGCTCGACGGAGTGCACGTACTGATCCACTTGGGTGGCCACCCCATCGCAGGCCGGTTCACCGACCAGCATGTGGCGAAAGTACGCGATTCGCGGTTGGGCCCGACTGAGAAGCTGGCGCGACTGGTGGCGGAAACCCCTAGCGTGGAGACGATGGTGTGTGCCTCTGCCGTCGGGTTTTACGGCAATGATCGCGCCACCCTCGCGGATGAATCCGCAGAACAGGGCGGTGGCGTATTGGCGGAAATCGTAGCGGGTTGGGAGCAGGCAACCGAACCGGTTCGTGCAGCGGGTAAGCGGGTAGTAAATGTTCGCAGTGGGCTGGTTTTGGGCGGCGGTTCCCAAATGCTGGATTTACTGCTCACCAGCGTGCGCATGGGCGGTGGGCATCTAGGTGACGGCAGCCAGCACTTCGCATGGGTGGCTCTGGACGATGTGGTGGATGTGTACCACCGTGCGGCCATCGACCCGAACCTTAACGGCCCGGTGAACGCGGTGGGCCCGCAAGTGCTGACGAATGCCGAGTTCACACAGATCCTGGCGAAGGTCGGAGGTGGTTTCCCGCTGATCCCCGTGCCCAGGCAGGCCCCGGAGGTGCTGCTGGGAAAGCAGGGCGCTAGAGAGCTGGCGTTGGCCGACCAACACGTGGTGCCGAAGCGTCTAGAGGAACTGGGCCACCCATTCCGCTACCGCACTGTGGAGGCTGCGCTGCGGCACGAACTGGGGCGAGAAGACGCGCAGCTGGTTTAAGGAATGTCAGGTAGCTAGGGCTAGGCTTGTCTACATGAGCACGAGCGCCAGCAACCAGCCCATCGCCCCCGACTCCGCTCTCCTTCTGCTGTCTTTCGGCGGCCCGGAGAAGTCCGAAGACGTGGTGCCCTTCCTGGAAAACGTCACACGTGGCCGTGGCATCCCCCGCGAACGCCTGGAAAAGGTAGGCGAGCACTACTTTGCGCTTGGTGGCCGCTCCCCGATCAACGACCAAAATAAGCAGCTGATTCGCAATATCGAGGCTGAGCTTTCCCGGCGCGGCATCGACCTTCCCGTCTATTTCGGCAACCGCAATTGGGAGCCTTATGTAGAGGATACGCTGCAGCAAATGACCCGTGATGGCATCCGCCACGTCTACGTATTCGCCACCAGTGCCTGGGGTGGTTACTCGGGTTGTTCGCAGTACCAGGAAGATCTGCGCAGGGCGATCGATGCGTGCGAGAAAGCTGGCCTGCAGCCCCCGACCGTGGAGCGAATTCCGCAGTTCCACTCCCACCCTACTTTCATCGCAGAGTTCTCCCAGGCAGTGGATGCTGCCCGTGCTCAGCTGCGGGCTGACTATGGCGCGGACATCGCGGAGGACGCAGACCTGATCTTCACCGCGCACTCCGTGCCGACTGTGGCGGATAAGGCCGCCGGTCCGCATAAGTTCGGCGGGAATCTGTACTCCCAGCAGGTGTTGGATGCTTCGCGCTTGATTCAGCAGTCCAGCAGCTTCGCCGACCACCCCGGCAGCGGCGCGGATTACGGCTGGACCGGCCATTTGGCTCGGCACGATAAGGTCGGTGGCCGCGGGGATGGCCCTGCTCACACGGGTGAAACGGTAGGGGTTGATGTCGGCGTCGGCACGAACCTCGACGTCGAGGTCGTGTGGCAGTCACGTTCCGGCTCCCCGCATGTGCCGTGGCTTGAGCCGGATGTGTGCGACCATATTGAGGCGCGCGCTGCGGCTGGCAATAAACGCGCTATCGTGCTGTGCCCGGTCGGTTTCATTACCGATCACGTGGAGGTGCAGTGGGACCTGGATACCGAGGCACGCGATGCCGCTGCGAAGGCGGGCATCCCCTTCGTGCGTGTTGCCACTCCGGGCTTGACCGCCGGTTTCGCCGAGATGGTCATCGATCTTGTTGTTGGTAGCGACGCCCCCAGTTCCAACCTCTCTGAAGATCAGCTGGCCGCGCGAAACCTGGCGGCACGAGTGGTCGGTGAACTGACCACGGTTCCGGATTTCGGCCACACGTTCAACGGCAAGCCGTGTGCTCCGGGCTGCTGCGGTAGCGAGGTTTAGCCGCTAAACCAGCAGCTCCGCGATCTGAATGGTGTTCAGAGCCGCGCCCTTGCGCAGATTGTCGCCAGCGACGACCAGCACGAGGCCACGGTTGCCGTCGACGGTCTGATCCTGGCGGATGCGTCCGACCAGGCTCTCGTCGATGCCCGTGGCAGCCAGTGGGGTGGGGACGTCCACTACCTTCACACCCGGAGCCTCGGCCAGCAGCTCGCGGGCGGTATCCGGGGTGATCTCGCGGTCGAATTCTGCGTGGATCGTCATGGTGTGACCGGTGAAGACGGGCACGCGGACACAGGTGCCAGCGACGCGCAGTTCGGGGATTCCCAGAATCTTGCGGGACTCGTTGCGCAGCTTCTGTTCCTCATCGGTTTCCTCGGAACCATCGTCCACGAGATTGCCAGCCAGCGGCAGTGCGTTGAAGGCAATGGGCGCTACATATGGCTCCAGGTTGTCGGCGTGCAGGGCAGAGCCGTCGTGGACCAGCTTACGCAGCCCCTCGGACTGATCGACCTCGCTATTGTCGGCCTCGCCGTTGACATCACTGCCCAGGTTATCCAGCACCTGACGCACCAGCGCGTCCACTCCGGCCAGTCCAGAGCCGGAAACCGCCTGGTAGGAGCTGACGTGTAGGCGATTCAGCCCCGCGGCCTTGTGCAGTACGCCCAGCACGGGCATGGCAGCCATGGTGGTGCAGTTCGGGTTGGCGATGATTCCCTTTGGGGTGTGCTTGGCATCCTCCGGGTTGACCTCGGAGACCACCAGCGGCACCTCCGGGTCCTTGCGGAATGCCGAGGAGTTATCTACGACGATCGCGCCAGCTTCGGCGAAGCGCGGGGAGTGCTCGCGGGAGGTTCCGCCGCCTGCGGAGAACAGGGCAATGTCGATACCACGCAAATCCTCAGTGGCGGTGGCGGCGACGTCCTCGACGACGATCTGCTCGCCACGGAACTCTAGGGTCTTGCCCGCCGAGCGGGCGGAGGCGAAGAAACGCACCTTGTCCGCCGGGAAGTTCCGCTCGACGAGGATGTCGCGCATGACGCGGCCCACTTGGCCGGTTGCTCCAACGACGGCGATGGTGGTCATTCGGGGATCTACCTCTTCTATCTTTCGGGGTGTTGCTTAGCGCTCTTCAGCTGCCCATGCAGCACATGTGAGCTGCTGTTTTGACTACTTTAACGTCCCGTCCCAGCGTACACAATGGCTTCTTCATCGCCACCGAGCTGGAAACGATCGTGGATAGCGCGTACGGCCTTGTCCACGTCGGTGTCGCGGATCAGCACGGAGATGCGAATCTCGGAGGTGCTAATCAGTTCGATGTTGACACCTACATCGCGCAGAGCTTCGCAGAAGTCGGCGGTTACGCCGGGGTGGGACTTCATGCCCGCGCCGACCAAGGACACCTTGCCCACGTGATCGTCGAAGATGAGGTCCTGCCAGTCGTTCTGCTCCTTGATGGTCTTCAACAGCTGCATCGCGCGGGTTGCATCCGTGCGTGGGCAGGTGAAGGTGATGTCGGTGCGGTTGTTGTCGATCTTGCTGATGTTCTGCACGACCATATCGATGTTGATTTCCGCATCAGCGATGGCACGGAAAACCTTCGCCGCTTCCCCCGGGGAGTCCGGGATACCGAGGACGGCGATCTTAGCTTCGGAGCGGTCGTGGGCCACACCGGTGAGTACTGCTTCTTCCATGGGAATATCCTCCATTGATCCAGAGACGAGGGTGCCGATGTCGGTGCTGTATGAGGAGCGAACGCGCAGGGGCACATCGAATGCGCGAGCGTACTCCACACTGCGCAGCATCAGCACTTTCGCACCGACGGCTGCCATTTCCAGCATTTCTTCGAAAGAGATCGTGTCGAGCTTCTTCGCATTCGGCACGATGCGCGGATCCGCGGTGTACACGCCGTCGACGTCGGAGTAGATCTCGCACACATCGGCGTTGAGCGCGGCGGCGAGCGCGACGGCGGTGGCATCCGATCCGCCACGGCCCAGGGTGGTGACATCGCGCGTCTCGCGGTTCACACCTTGGAAACCCGCGACCAGGCAGATCTTCCCGTTGTCCAACGCTTCCTGCACGCGCCCTGGCGTCACGTCGACGATGCGCGCGTTGCCGTGCCGCTCGGTGGTCAGCACACCTGCCTGGGAACCGGTGAAGGACTGCGCTTCGGCACCGAAGGAGTTAATAGCCATGGCGACCAGCGCGTTAGAGATGCGCTCACCGGCGGTCAGCAGCATGTCCATCTCGCGTGCGGGCGGCACGGGGTTGACCTGTTCGGCAAGCTCCAGCAGATCATCGGTGGTGTCTCCCATGGCAGAGCACACGACGACCACGTCGTTTCCCTGCTTCTTGGTTTCCACGATTCGCTCGGCTACGCGCCGGATCCTCTCCGCGCTTTCCAGCGAGGAGCCGCCGTATTTCTGAACGATGAGCGCCACTGGTTGTTGCCACCTTCCGGTTCTAGTCTTAATCAGATTTTAGACTAGTTGGTCTGTTTGGTTGAGGCTAGGTTTCGGGGAACTATTTCTTCTTTATGACGCCCCACCCCAGACAATCACATGCGCCACTTACGTAACACGCGCGCCACTGACCAATAATCGACTCCCCTCCCCGAGTCCGATACAGTTACCCCAGTAAAGCTTTGAGAAAAACGCAGTGCAGATAACACAGCAGATAGAAACGGCATAGAAAAGGTAAGGGGGCGCGATGATCGAAAACAACGCTCTTGCAGTTGTTTTCGCCCTCGGCTCAGCCCTCACCATCGCCTGGGGGACGGTGGTACGCCACCGCATCGCTATCGCTTCCGGCGAAAACCGCAGCGGCGCCATCATGGATGCCATCAAACAGCCCATGTGGTGGGTCGGTGTTGCCAGCGCCCTTTTTGGATACTTACTGCAGATCATTGCGCTGGCATTTGGAACACTGCTGGTAGTACAGCCGATCCTGGTCCTCTCCTTGATGTTCACCCTGCCACTGTCCGCGAAGTACGACGGACGACGGATATCGGCGTCCGAAACCGCATGGGCGGGACTATTAACCGCAGCAGTAGCTGTGCTGGTGATACGCGGCAACCCCGCACCTGGACACCGCGAGCCCGATCTAACGGTCTGGCTTATTTGCCTGGGCATTGGGGCAGTGGTTCTACTAGCCTTCTTCGTTTACGCGTTGGAGCAGGCAGCGGCGCTGCGCGCGCTGATTTTGGGATCCATCACCGGCGCGATCATGGGCTATGTGGCCGTGCTATCGAAGGCTGTGGTGGACGTCTTTAGCGATTCCGGGGCGCCCGCACTTCTCGCCTCCTGGGAGCTATGGACGCTCATGGCTTTCGCAGCAGTGGGTACGGCGGTACAACAAGCGTCATTTAACGCCGGCCCGCTTAAGAATTCCCTGCCCGCAATGACGGTAGTGGAGCCGATTTTTGCGTTCATTCTGGGATATATCGTGCTGGGCGAGAAGTTCCGCATTACAGAATGGGAATACGCCTACATGGCAGCTGCGATCGCCGTCATGCTGATCTCGACAGTGATTCTCAGCCGGAAGTCTCTCGAAGAGGATGGCGACACAGAGACCAATACAACGACCAATACGACGACCAATACAACCACGACTAGCGCGACTAATGCGACCGCCGAAACTGGGGCAACTGATATGACGGCGTCACCAAACAGCACAACAACCACCCCACAATGAGGGACACATATCCCAAATAGTGGGACAAAACATCATTCTCATGTGACGTAGCTAATAGTCGGGTTATAGTCGGAAACATGACTACGCCAGCGCACAACCTGCTTCTGTGACGCGGCGGGGCTCAAAGGTTTTAAGCGATAGTGAGCAAACAGCTCACCCACCGACCGGCACCCCGTCGCGGAGTTTGGTGTTGCCGGTCGGGAATCACAACAAAGAACAACAACTTCTTCCCCGTCTTTTCAGGAGCCCCCACCTATGTCTAACGACACTTTCATCTCCGCACCCGCCCGCATCAATACCCCCAACGGCGAGATCCCCGCGGATCAACCCGCCTGGAACAAGCAGCGCAACTCCACCATGCCGCACGCGCGCTACCAGCCGTTCTTCGAAGAGGTAGAGGAAATCACCCTGCCGGATCGCACTTGGCCGGACAAGGTCATCGACCGCGCTCCGCAGTGGTGCGCCGTGGACCTGCGCGACGGCAATCAGGCTCTGATTGACCCGATGAGCCCAGAGCGCAAGCGCCGCATGTTCGAGCTGCTGGTCGACATGGGCTACAAGGAGATCGAGGTCGGCTTCCCCTCCGCCTCCCAGACCGATTTCAACTTCGTCCGCGAGATCATCGAGAACAACATGATCCCCGATGACGTCACCATCCAAGTACTGGTGCAGGCTCGTGAGCACCTGATCCGCCGCACCTTCGAAGCCTGCGAGGGCGCAAAGAACGTCATCGTCCACTTCTACAACTCCACCTCGAAGCTGCAGCGCAGGGTCGTGTTCCGCAAGGACAAGGAAGCTATCAAGAAGCTGGCCACCGACGCCGCCGAACTGATCAAGACCATCGCCGCCGACTACCCGGATACCAACTGGCGCTGGGAGTACTCCCCGGAGTCCTACACCGGCACCGAGGTCGCCTACGCCAAGGAAGTCTGCGATGCAGTCGTGGAGGTTATGGATCCGACGCCGGAGAACCCCATCATCCTGAATCTGCCCTCCACGGTAGAGATGACCACCCCGAACGTGTACGCGGACTCCATCGAGTGGATGCACCGTAACCTGAACCGCCGCGACTCCATCATTTTGTCGCTGCACCCGCACAACGACCGCGGCACCGGCGTGGCCGCCGCCGAGCTGGGTTATATGGCCGGTGCGGATCGAATTGAAGGTTGCCTGTTCGGCAACGGCGAGCGCACCGGAAACGTCTGCCTGGTGACCCTGGGGCTCAACATGCTGACCCAAGGTGTGGATCCGCAGATCGACTTCTCTGACATCGACCAAGTACGCCGCACCGTTGAATACTGCAACCAGCTGCGCGTGCCTGAGCGCCACCCCTACGGTGGCGACCTGGTGTTCACTGCGTTTTCTGGCTCTCACCAGGATGCGATCAACAAGGGTCTGGACGCTCTCGCGGAAGATACCTGGGAGGTTCCCTACCTGCCGATCGACCCGAAGGACGTTGGCCGCTCCTACGAGGCCGTGATCCGCGTGAACTCTCAGTCCGGCAAGGGTGGCGTGGCCTACATCATGAAGACCGACCACAACCTGCAGTTGCCGCGGCCAATGCAGGTGGAGTTCTCCTCCGTCGTACAGGCTGTGACCGATGCCGAAGGCGGCGAGGTAAACCCGAAGGCCATGTGGGATATCTTCTCCGGCGAATACCTGGATCGCGTCTCCCCGATCGAGACGATCTCTCTGACCGTCGACGGCGGCCAAAGTGAGGGTGAGGAAGCCAAGGTCACCGGCCAGATCGAGTTCAACGGCGAACCGCAGACCGTGCAGGGCCGCGGAAATGGTCCGATCAGCGCATACTGCAACGCGCTGGAAGAGCTGGGCTACGACGTGGAGGTGCAGGAGTACAGCCAGCACGCTCGTACCTCGGGCGATGACGCCGAAGCTGCAGCCTACGTCCTGGCGGAGGTTAACGGCGCAAAGTACTGGGGTGTGGGCATTGCAAGCTCTATTACCTACGCCTCGCTGAAGGCCATTACCTCTGCGGTGAACCGTTCCCAGGACGCTGCTGCGGGCGTTTCCCAGGGTGCTTAAAGGCCCTGTCTGCCGGGCTGCAGCCTGGCCACAGGAGCCCCCACCCTGCTGGGTAGTATGTAATCCATGAATGAGAACGATTACTCGGCCGTCCCCGGCCCCGAGCACACCGGCGCGCGCCGTCGCCGGCGCCCGCGCCGGAGGGTTAGCCGCCCGGCAGGTTCTCTCGCTGTAACTTTTTCGGATGTGAGTGCAAGCCATAACGCTGGTTCACGCGCTGACGTAGACGCTGGTTCCTCCCCTGACTCCTCCGGCTCCCCCGAAAACGCCGACCAGTCGAGCCCACGCGAGGAACTCGAATCCGCGCTGCACGACCTCCCGTCTTTGGAAGAGGCGCCGTTCGCGGCTGTCAGCATCTCCACGTCCGGTATCCACCCGAAGACCTCTCGTCTGGTGGCTCTTTCCGTGGTGTTCTTCGGCCCCGGCGCAGCCCCCACGACGAACAATGCTGCCAGCGTCACCGACACAGCCGACTTGCCCACCATCAACATCGGCCAGGAGGTCACTGCGCTTACCCGCCACCTCAACCCCGGCGAGGACGCAGGCCCCTGGCACCTCCACGGTTACCAGGTCAACGAGCTTTCCCAAGCTCTCGGCTTTAACTCCAGCGCGCAGCTGATCCACCAGGCGCTGGACGGGCGCACACTCATCATGCACGAGTCCGATTATGTGTGGGGCTTCCTCACTCATGAGTTCAAGCTGGTACAACGCTCCGCGAACCGTGGCCGTCGCAGCCGTGGCCGCGGTCGCGGGGGTCGGCGCATTCCAATGCCCGCACCGGTTTCCATCATCGACACGCTCGCCACCGCTCGCCGCCAGGCCATCGATTCCACCGACCCTCGTCTGCGCGCTATCGTCGCCAGCTACGGTATTGCCGGTGACGCTTCCCAGACTGAGGCTTCTACCAGCACAAACGCATCTGGAAGCTCCAGTAGGTCCGCCGTGCACGTCCCTGCGACAGCACTGCCGGAGGTTGGTGCGGCGGCGTCACTAACCAAGAGAGAGATCGACCCCGACGTGCTGCTAGAAGCAAACGCGCGACTCACCGCGGCCCTCGCGGTCGCACAACAGCGAGGCGGCGAGCTGACGGTGCTGGATCCCGAAGACCTCGCAGCCGATCAGTTCGGGCTGCGCCGCAGTGGCCTTCGTATTGACGCCGCTAATTCTCCCCGGCCTTTCGTGAATCCTGGCGTGTGGAAGAGCGGGGAGCCGCTAGTTGAAGGTATGGAGTTTGTGGTCAGCCCGGACGTGGCAATCGACCCGGACGAGCTGATTGGCCAAGGTGTTGCCGCGGGTCTGGCGTATAGCGAAAAGCTAAATCGTCGCAGCTCGCTTGTGGTGTGCAACGAGAACTACGAGCTGCGCGGTAAGGCGATGCACGCTGACCGGAAGAGCATTCCGCTGGTGCGCGATGAGGACTTCCTGGCGTTGCTGGCTAATGTGCAGCCCGGTGAGAAGGAGGCCAAGCCAACGAAGCCGGGTGCCGGCGCGCGTCCCCGGACCAGTGGGCTGGCAGGTCCGCGTGGCGGCTCAGGCGCTGGCGGGTCGGGCTCCAGTGGGCGCGGCGCTGGCGGGTCGGGGTCGGGGAAAACCGGCAAGTCTAAGAAGTCGAACCAGAACGGTCGCTCCAGCAACTCCGGCCACGCCAGCCACTCCGGCCACAAGGGCAACGCCACCTCTGGCGGCCACGAGGGGCAAATCCCGGGACCCAGCGGCAAGCGAAATCGTCGGAGGCGTCGGCGCCGCAAGAGTTCCGGGGGTTCCGCCAACGGCGGAAACTAGCCCGGTGTGCCCCGCCCCCTCGAAGACGCCGGAGCAGGGGGCGGCTAGAGCGTCAATGTCCAAAATCTACGAGTTATTAAAAGTAGCTCATTTGCAGCCCAAAATCGCAACCCTCTGACCTGCGTGAATAGATTAGTTATATTTTAAGACCTGGAATTTTGGACATCACTCCCAAAAGCCAGCTGGCAGCTCGGCGCCGGTTAGTCGCCCTTCAGCTCGGTGATAAGTGCGCGCACGCGGGCGTCAATGTCATCACGCACCAGTCGCATGCGCTCCATGCCCTCAATACCGCGCTCGGAGGGCTCGTCAGTAACCCACCGCTCGAGGGTCCCCTGCGCGTCGGCGGGTAGCTCCAGCTGAGCGTCCTTGCCGAGGATGACCACCCGGTCAGCCTCTCGCAGCAACTGCGGGTCCACTGCTTTTGGGTGGCCGTCGGACATGTCCGCGCCAACCTCGCTGATGGATTCCACCGACTCCGTGTTGAGCTTCGTTGCCGGTTTGGTGCCAGCGGAATGAATCTCAATGGCCTCGCCAGCATGCTTGTCCGCCAAAGCGGCCGCCATTTGCGACTTGCCGCCGTTGCCTACGCAGACGAAAAGTACCTTAGGTTTATTGCTCATGGTTTAATCCTCCCCCATCGAGACGGAACGTGCTGGACTGCTGTGCCGCACGGGCAGTGTCGGATCGCCGTTGAAGAGCTTAGGACCCACCCACAGCATGACGTAGACCAGACCGACTAGCACCGGAATCTCGATCAGCGGGCCGACCGTTCCAGCCAGTGCCTGCGCAGAGGTCGCACCAAAAGTACCGATAGACACGGCGATGGCAAGCTCGAAGTTGTTGCCCGCAGCGGTAAAAGACACAGAGGCCGACTGGGCATAATTCAACCCCGCAGCCTTGGACACAGCCAGCGCCAGGACAAACATTCCAGCGAAGTAGGCCACCAGCGGGGCCGCCGTGCGAGCCACCGTCCACGGGTGGTCCGTAATCTGCTCTCCCTGCAGCGCAAACAGAAGCACGATCGTATAAAGCAGGCCGATCAGCGCGAGGGGAGAAACCGCGGGCAAGAACTTTTCCTCGTACCACTGCTGCCCCTTCAGTCTCTCCCCGAGCACGCGGGAAGCCAAGCCAGCCGTCAACGGGATACCCAGGAAAACCAGGACGGATACCACGATCGACCAGAAGGAAAAGTCTGCCGAGGTTGTAGGAAGCCCCAGCCAGCCAGGGAGAATCTGTAGATAAAACCAGCCCAGCACTCCAAACATGAGCACTTGGAACACAGAGTTGATCGCCACAAGGACGGCGGTCACCTCTCTATCCCCGCAGGACAGCTCCGACCACACCAGAACCATCGCGATGCACCGGGCTAGGCCGACGATAATTAGCCCGGTGCGCAGCTCAGGCTCGTCGGGCAAACATACCCAGGCCAGGGTGAACATCAACGCGGGCCCAACGACCCAGTTGAGGGCGAGGGAAACCGCCATCAGGCGCTTATCCGCCGCAATCTGCCGGGTTTTGTCGTAGCGAACCTTCGCTAGCGGCGGATACATCATGACCAGCAGGCCGAGTGCGATCGGAAGCGAGATCCCTCCCACCTCCAGTTCCCCGAGCTTCGTTCCGATTTCTGGCACCACCTGGTTAACGAGCAGCCCAGCAACCATCGCGAGGATAATCCACACGGGCAGGAACCTATCCAAAAAGGACATCCGTGGACGCAACGAAGCTGTCATGCAACCTTCCTTAGATATTGACACACGTCGATATAAAACCAAATGACATATTGACACACGTCGATATAAAACCAAATGACATATTGACGCCCGTCAATATAAATGACATATTGATATCTGTCAATATAAGATGCCCGTATGGCCACCCCGCAGATTTTCCCGCTCGCAGACATCTCCACATGTTGCTCCTTGAGCAAAGGACCGCTATCGGATCCTGAGGCCACCCGTTATGCCACCTTGTTCAAGGTCCTATCCGACCCCGCCCGCTTGCAAATACTCTCCCATCTGGCAGCCAAAGGCTGCGAACCAATCAGCGTAAACCAGCTAACAGACATCACGGGACTAAGCCAGCCCACGGTCTCACATCACCTGAAACGGCTTACCGATGCAGGTCTGCTCCGCAAAGCCCGAACAGGTCGCACTGTTACACACCTAGTAAAGCCCGAACTCTTCGCTGAACTTCGCGCTGTTCTCCAAATGGACTAACGCTCGCCATCTCCGACGCACCAGCCTCCAAATTCCAGCACGCCCCTGCGGGTACACTTAGTCCCCATGGGTAAATCAGATCGAACCGGCGCTCAGCCCGGCACTGAACAGCGCACGGCCACGCAGCGCTCCACGCAGCACGGAGAACGGCAGCCCGCCGGCGCACGTCGCTCCAGCCTGCAGCGGATCCGCAGCTCCGTGGCGATCCGCATGGCGCAACTGGCCACGTGGGCGTCAAGAAAAGCGGGCCGCGGAGCCGGCGGCATGATCGGCGGCCTGGTCGGCGGGGCCATCGACCCGCAGCTGATGGCAAGCCTAGGGCCGGGCAAAGGTGGCGTGAAGCGACCAACGGTGCTGGTCACGGGCACGAATGGCAAGTCCACAACCACACGCATGCTGGCCAGCGCCGTTCGCTCTGCAGCCACCGTCTGCACCAACGAGGGCGGCGACAACATGGATGCTGGTGTTATTAGCGCTCTACTCGCCGGGCGCGATGCCGAAGCGTTGGTTCTCGAAGTCGATGAGCTGCACGTCCCCAGCATTGCTGAGAAATTGGACGCAGATGTACTGGTGCTGCTGAATCTCTCACGCGACCAATTGGACCGCGTGGGCGAGATCAACAAGATCGAACGGGCACTGCGGGCATGCGTGGAAGCACGCCCACACATGCAGATCATCGCGAACTGCGACGACGTTTCTGTCACCTCCGCCGCCTGGGATTCCCCGAACGTTCAGTGGGTCAGCGCCGGCTTCGGCTGGGCGGGCGATTCCACCAGCTGCCCGCGCACCGAAGGCGCGATCATCCACCGCACCGGCGAGGATGGTGTGGTGGACTGGTTCGCCGCTAAGAAGCTCCCCGATGGCCGGGAATTCCGCAGGCCAACCCCCGATTGGCGCATCACGGATGAAGGGCTAATCGACCGTGAGGGCCAACTGCACCCCATGAATCTGACTCTCCCCGGCAACGCGAATCGCGGCAATGCCACGCAGGCCGTCGCAGCGGCTGTGGCCGCGGGAGAACTGCTGCACCGTCCGATCCCCACCGAGCAGGCCATCGCCGCGGCTGAGAAGGTGGATAATGTCGCAGGCCGCTACTCCGTGGTGCGCTTCGGCGACCACGAGGTGCGCCTGATGCTGGCGAAGAACCCAGCCGGTTGGCAAGAGGCACTTTCCATGGTGGATCGCACCGCCGATAGCCTCGTGATCAGCGTAAATGGTCAGGTTGCCGACGGGCAGGACCTGTCGTGGCTATGGGACGTTCGCTTCGAGAACTTCGAGGGCGTGCACGTGGTGGCCGCCGGCGAGCGCGGTACTGATTTGGCTGTTCGCCTGGGCTACGCCGCCGTCGAGCACAACTTGATTAAGGATACGGTCGAGGCGATCCGTTCCTGCCCGCCGGGCCGCGTGGAGGTTCTGGCGAACTACACAGCGTTCCGCGATTTGAAGCGGGTGCTGGACAAGGAAGGGGAAGCGTAAATGAGCAGCGTCAACAAACCTGCAGACCTCAACATCGGCCTGATCCTGCCCGACGTGCTCGGCACCTATGGCGACGATGGCAATGCCTTGGTGCTGCGGCAGCGCGCCCGTATGCGCGGAATTTCGGCGGAGATCCAACCAATCCACCTGGGAGAGCCCGTCCCAGAGACCTTCGACATCTACACCGTCGGTGGCGGCGAGGATACCGCGCAGGTTCTGGCCGCCGAGCACCTTATCAGCGATGGTGGCATTACCCGGGCCGTCACTGCCGGCCGCCCGGTGCTGGCCATTTGTGCTGGTCTACAGGTGTTTGGCGAGTCTTTCACCAGCCACGGTCGCACCGTTGAGGGACTGGGGCTTATCGACGCCACCACGTCTCAACTCGCCGAGCGCATGATCGGCGAAATCGCCTCCACCCCGGCAGCCTCCGCCGTAATCGGCGGGGAAACAGGCCTGACCGAACCACTGACGGGGTTTGCCAACCACATGGGTGCCACCATCCTGGGCGCGGATGCCGAGCCGCTGGGGCGCCTTACCCGGGGCACGGGCAACACCGACAGCCATGGTGCGGAGACCGCCGGGCTATCGGGCGAGGATGCTCACCGGCAGACTCGCGCCGAAGGCGCGGTGCAGGGTTCGGTTGTGGCCACGTACATGCATGGTCCCGTGCTGGCCAGGAATCCGCAGTTGGCGGACTGGCTGCTCGCCCGCGCGATGGGGGTTGCGCTCAACGAGCTGCCCGAGTTCCAGGGTGAGCTGGCGGAGCAGTTGAACCGTGAGGTGGCGTCGTTAAGAAAGGAGCGCCTCTAAGCACCGAGCTTGGCCACGCTAAGGATCATCGGCAGCTGAAGGGGGACGCGCGCGAAGGCGATGGCGCGCGCAGGCTGCGGTTTGGCGCGCCAGTCCCAGGCCATCTTGATGTTGCCGGGGAGCACGCCGACTAGAAAGAGTGCGGCGGCGGGGGCGATTGTACTGCGTAGCGCGCGGCGCCATTCGGGCTTCAGGCTACATGCCGCGATGCTGGTGGCCAGGGCGATTTCCATGGCTCCGGAGCCGAGCGTCCAGGCGCGCGGGGTGCCGGGGAGTTCCTCTGGAACGATCTGGTCGAAGTCCTCCGGCTTAACAAAGTGCAGCACGCCTGCGATGCCGAAGACGGTTCCCCATACGGCGGAGCGAATGCCGGCCGCGCGGGACAGGTGGTGCGGACGGATGGCGTTGTGCAAAGGGTTTTTACTCATGAGCGCCACTGTAGTCCCGCCGTGCGACAGGGGGATAGAGGCGACAGGGGTGTAGAGACTACAGCGCGGTGCGCCCCGCAAACGCGCGGGAAAGCGTGAGCTCGTCGACGAACTCCAAGTCCCCGCCCATCGGGATGCCCGAGGCCAGGCGGGTGACCTTCAGCCCGGGGAAGTCGCGCAGCAGGCGAGCTAGATAAGAGGCCGTTGCCTCGCCCTCCGTGTTGGGGTCGGTGGCGATAATAACCTCGGCGATCTCGGGGGCTGTGTCATACTCGATATCATTTTCCACGTCGCCGGTGCGGGAACCGTCACCGACGGTGGATGTGGCGTCACTAAGTGAAGCACCGCTGCCCTTCGCGCCGAGCGCAACATCCGGCAGTGCCCCGCCGATGCGCTGCACCAAGGGGGTTACGTTGAGTTCCTTTGGCCCAATTCCGTTGAGTGGGTCAAGCGCCCCGCCGAGCACGTGGTAGCGCCCGCGATACTCCGCGGTGCGCTCAATGACTTGAATATCCTTGGACTCCTCCACCACGCAGATGATGCTCTTGTCGCGATGGGAATCCGCACAGATCCGGCACACGTCCTCTTGGGAGATGTTGTGACAGATACGGCAGAACGTCACGCCGCGCTGCAGGCGGCCGAGTGCGCTTTGGAAGCGTTCGATATCTTCCGGCTCCTCATTCAGCAGGTGCAGGGCGATGCGCTGTGCGCTTTTTGGCCCGATGCCGGGGAGCCGTGAGAACTCGTCGATAACGTCCTGTAGTGGTCCTTCGAACAACTAGATCTCTCTTTGAAGCTGCAAAAATGGGTGGGTTAGAAGCCCAGGCCGTTCATGCCCTGGGACAGCGGCCCCATCTTCTCCTCAGCCAGGGTCTGCAGCTTCTGGTTCGCATCCTTGAACGCGCCGAGCAGCAGGTCCTTGAGGGTGTCGATATCTTCTGGGTCGACGATCTTGGGGTCGATCTCCATGTCGGTGACCTCGCCGGTGCCGGCGACGGAGATGGTGACCAGGCCGTTGCCTGCCTCGCCCTTAACGGTGGAAGCTGCGATCTCGCGCTGTGCTTCCTGCAGCTGTGCCTGTACCTGCTGTGCCTGCTGCATTAGCTGGTTCATGTCTGGCTGGCTCATGTGTTTTTACCTTTCGTTGGTGTTTTTCATGGGGTGTTTTCCATGCTTGGATTTTGCTCTTCCACAACTCTACCGGTCGGTCCCGACAGGCGTGTTAGGCGCCGTCGCGTGTGGTCGCTGTGGTGTTCACGCTTAGCGAACTCGCTCCGCGCCGAGGCTCTTTTCGATCAGCTCACCTGCGATTTCCAATGGTGTGCGGTGATCGCGCTCGCCGGGGGCGCGCTCGATGTCTGCGAGCAGCTCGTCGCGTTCTCTTTGTTCATTTCTTTGTGACGCCCCCTCGCTCTCCCCTCCCCCAATCTCACGTTGGGGTTGCGGGAGGTTCTCCGCTGGCTGAGGTTCGGCCTCCATGGGTTCCGGCGGTAGCGGAGCATCGGCCGCATAGTCCCGCGCTGAGTCGGCGGGGTTGGCAGCGGAGGCGGCAGCGCTGCCAACCCAGGTGTCGACTGGCCCGTCGGCAAAAGCATCAGCAGGCGGCTCATCGGGCAAAGGCACTCCGTTAAAGCCATTTTCAATGTTGTACTTCTTGCGCGCTTTGGCCCGCTCAGCGCGCGCACGCCAGCCGGAGTTCGGATCGTCCTGCGCAGGAGTATCCGTTTGGTTGGCATCAGCATTGGATTTAGCGTTGACCTTGGCCGTGGCGCCACCGTTGCGGTGAGAGTGCGAGGCTTTGCGCATCGCTTCTTCCATCGCGCGGGCTCGTTCCAGGGCGCTGTTGGCGGCACTGCGGGAGGCCACCGCATCCATCGGGGTTTCCGCTGGTACGGGGTTCACCGGGGTGGAGGCAGGAGTGGCAGGGGGCGCGGTGGACGTCGGGGCTGTTTCCTGATCCTCACCGGCGGCGGGCTGAGCCTCCGCCGGTTCAGCTTTTCCCGTTGCATCGCCTCCTGCGGCTTCGTCCCCAACAGGTTTTCCGCTGACGTAGACCACGATGCGGGCTGGGCTCCCCGTGACGGTTTTGATCGCCTCCGAGTAGACGCCTGCGTTTTTCTGCCCGCAGACAAGGCGCGCCAACGATCCGGTGTGGTGGTTCACATGCAGTTCGCCCGCAGTGGGCTGGGTTGCACGCGGGGTTGCTCCCCGTAGCGCAATCCAGGCGCTCAGGTCCTTGTCATGGACGGCATCCATGATCCGCGCCCACGTTTCCGAGTCCATTGCCGTCGGTGCAGGCTCGGCGGGAGCGGAGTCAGTCGTCTCCGCAGATTCTGCCGTAGCAGCGGGCTCTGCTGGTCCAGCTGATCCTGCTTGTTCCGCAGCTCCGGCTCGGCGGTGGCGTTGCATGATGTCCCGAGCCCGGCGCGCCTCAGCGATTGCCGGGGGTTCTTCCTCCGCAGTCGGTCCTGCGACCGGTGGACCAGCCTCCTCAGGCTTAGGCTGCTCAGGCTGTGTTTGCTGTGGCTGCTGTAGCTGCCGCGGCTGTTGTGACTGTTGCGCTTGCTCGTCGGGCTGTTCTTCCTGTGCTGGTTGGCCTGGCTGATCCGGCTGGGTCGCAGCTTTCCTCCGGCGCGCAAACATTTCCGCTCGACTACCGCGCACACCGGTGCCGGTATCCGCGCTGGTAGCTGCGCCACCGCGCCCCTTTTCCAAAGCCTCCACGCGCTGCGCCAGTGCTTCCACTGTCATACCCGCAGCGGGCAGCGCCATGCGGGCACATAGAATCTCCAGCAGCAGTCGCGGCGCCGTCGCCCCGCGCATTTGTGCCAGCCCTTCATTTACCAGGGAAGCACAGCGGGTCAGCGTCGCTTGCCCCATCTTTTCCGACTGCTCACGCAAGGTCTCACGGGACTCCTCCGGCGCATTCACCAGCCCCCGGTCAAAGGCATCCGGCACAGCCTGCACGACCAACAAGTCACGGAAACGATCCAACAAGTCCTCGCCGAATCTGCGCGGGTCATAGCCTGCATCGATCACTTCGTCGACCACGGCGAACAATGCCGCGGAATCATGCTCTGCGAGCGCATCCACGGCACGGTCGATCAGGGTGGAATCCGTCACTCCCAGCAGAGCCAGTGCGCGGTTATATGTCACGCCTTCCGGCCCGGCACCGGCAAGCAGCTGATCCATGATGGATAGCGAATCGCGTGGCGACCCGCCGCCCGCACGGATAACCAGCGGATATACGGCATCTTCCACCGGCACGCCTTCACCGGACACCACCGATTCCAACAGCCCACGCATATCCGGCGGCGCCAGCAAGCGGAACGGATAGTTGTGGGTACGCGAACGAATCGTCTGCAGCAGCTTTTCCGGCTCAGTCGTGGCGAAGATGAAGATCAGGTGCTCCGGTGGCTCCTCCACAATCTTCAGCAGAGCATTGAAACCTGCGGTGGAGATCATGTGCGCCTCGTCGATAATAAACACCCGGTAGCGCGATTCCGCTGGCGCGTAGAAAGCACGTTCGCGCAGTTCACGCATATCGTCCACACCGTTATGCGTCGCCGCGTCCAGCTCCGTGACGTCCAGGTTTCCCGGCCCGCCCGGCGCCAGTGATACGCAAGACTCGCACACCCCGCACGGCGTAGACGTCGGCCCCTTTACGCAGTTCAGAGAGCGCGCCAAAATGCGCGCGGAGGAAGTCTTACCGCAACCGCGCGGCCCCGAAAACAGATATGCGTGGTTAATCCGCCCGCTATCCAGCGCCACGGACAGCGGTTCGGTCACGTGAGATTGCCCCACGACCTCGGCAAATGTTGCCGGACGGTATTTCCTATAAAGTGCCACGAACCTAGCCTACATTCCGCCTGCGACGACCCATTACGGTTGGTCTAGCGCCAGATGTCATTGATATTGACGCCCTCACGTACCAACCGCTCCTGCACCGCGGCTACACCGGCCGTCTGCGCCAGCTCCAGCTCTTCATCGGTGAGCATCACCAGCTGAGCTGCGATGGTCAGTCGGCCAGGGTGCGTGAACTCCACGTCCGCGTCATCTTCCTTGGAGTGGCGGCTCGCTCCGCCAGAGGTGACTTCGTGAACGTGCGGCACGCCATCGTCCCATACGTACGGCACAACCAACAGGCCATTGCGGGCGGTGATCTTCCGCTCGGATTCCGCGTCCATCTGCTGGACAACGTCGGGCAGGAGCGTGCCGGGTTGCGGCGGCCAGTGAGTTGGATCCTGGGAGATCATCGAGGCTGCATGTGCCAACAAATCAGCAGCGGTATCGTCGTGTCCGCTGACCACCGTCAGCAATTCGACGCGCAGATCGGAACCGTCCTCGGTCTGCAGGCCGGATTCCATGCGCCCCGCGTCGATGGTCATGGCAACCGTCTCGGCCAGCACGGCCCCTACAGCGCCATCCTGGGATGAGGGGTTTTGATCCGTGGGGGCGTCACCAAGAAACACCTCGGCGACAGCGAACTCGGGGAAGGAATCGTTGATCCTGCGGCGTGCGATGGTCGGCTCGCCGGGCAGCAAGCCCTGAACCCAAACGAATGTTTCTTCGGTGTTAATGGCGATCCTCCTGCTTAATGGCGCTCACTGTGGGGCTAACCCTTGGTTGGTTCCAGTGGGATCTAGCGCTGCCCGGCGGCGTGCTCGACCATCTCAATGGCGGCGTAAAGCACACAGGTGGCGAAGCCATCCATGGCAACCTCTAGTTGCTCGATCGTCGGCATGGAGGGAGCCAGGCGCAGATTGCGGTCGTTGGGATCCTGCTTCAGCGGGTATGTAGAGCCCGCTGCGGTGAGGGCCACGCCGGCCTTCTTGGCCAGCTCCACCACCCGAGAAGCGGTGCCATCTAGCAGGTTCACAGAAATGAAGTAGCCACCCTCCGGCACGGTCCACTCGGCAACATTGGCCTCGCCCAGGCGGCGCTCCAGGATCTCCACCACACGGGTGAATTTCGGTCCCAGCGAACCTGCGTGCTTGCGCATGAGGTCGCGTACGCCCTCGGCATCCTTCAGGAACTGTAGGTGGGCAAACTGGTTGACCTTGTTCGGCCCGATACCGCGCACGTTCGCGATCTTCTTGTACCACTCCAGGTTCTCCGTGGAGGAAGCAAAGAAGGCTAGGCCAGAGCCCGCGAGAGTGATCTTGGAGGTGGAAGACATAGCCCAGAAACGGTTCGGGTTGCCCGCCTTCTCGGCTACGTCGAGGATGTTGATGATCTCTGGGAACTCGTCGGTCAGGGTGTGGACTGCGTAGGCGTTGTCCCACACGATGCGGAAATCCGGCGCACCGGTTTCCATTGCAGCCAGGGCCTCCGCAGTCTGCTGGGAGTAGGTCACACCAGTCGGGTTGGCGAACATCGGCACGGCCCACATGCCCTTGACCGCCGGATCCTTCGCCAGCTCGCGTACCTGATCCATGTCGGGGCCTTCGTCTGTCATATCGACGGTAACCATCTCAAAGCCGAATAGTTCCGTAATGGAATGGTGGCGGTCGTAGCCCGGCACAGGGCAGATCCACTTGAGCTTTTCTTCCGCAGACCATGGACGCTCAGAATCGTTTGTGCCGAAGGTGTATGCCCAACTGATGAGGTCGAACATGATGTTCAGGCTGGAGGAATCGCCAGCGATGACGTTCTCCACCGGCAGACCCAGCACATCGGCCCACAGCTCGCGAATCTCGGTCAGTCCTACGCCACCGCCGTAGTTGCGTACATCCAATCCCGAAGGGGAGGTGAAGTTCTCCCCCGGCAGGCTCAGCAGATCAACCGAGAAATCGAGCTGCTCCGCCGACGGCTTGCCGCGCGTGAGATCCAGGTTCAAGCCCTTAGAATGTAGTTCTTCGTAAGCCTGGCGCACATCCTCTTTCATGCTGAGGAGGAGGTCGGTGTTGACGTTATCGATGTTCATAAAATGTCTCTCCCGCTTGTGGCGTACTGGATTTAGCCGTACTGGATTTAGCTTTGTGTGCAAGTCTAACTGAACCCTCGGACAGCGCACCGGCACCCACATCTGCAGTGCTACGGGCTGACGGTTAGGATATCGACAGGCTGCGAGGGACAAGCAGCGGTGTAGCACCGCGCGAACCACCGGGTTTAGTTGGAAAGGACTCACCATGGCAAAGCACGAACCAAACCGGGTCCGGGTCCCCGTCGAACGAGCTATCCGCGAGTGTCGCCTTTATGTACAGGGCAAGCAGTACCCAGGTCAGGCCAACTACATCACGGCTCTCAAGGACATCGAGGAGCTGTCGGATGGCACCAGTCAGGACTTTGTCATGGTGACCCTGGAGGAGCCCTCCGAGGAACAGATGTTGCGTGTCGCCCAGCGCTATGGCGTCGACGAACTGATTGTTGAAGACGCCGTCAATGCCCACCAGCGTGCAAAGGTGGAGCGCTACGAGGATCAGCTGTTTTCTGTCATCCGCTCCGTCCAATATGCGGATAACCAGGACATCATCGACCGGCGCGACATCATTCAAACCGGCGAAGTGCAGATGGTCATTGGCCGGAAGTTCATCATCGTCATTTCCCACGGCACGGATCTCCCAAACCCTGAGATGCGGCTCCACCAGGCTCCGGAGCTACGCAGCAAAGGGCCGCTCTCTATTGCGTGGGCTATCTCGGATTATCTAGTCGACGAGTACACACGCATCGCCGAACAGCTCGAAACCCGGGTCGATGATCTCGAAGAGGAGGTCTTCACCCTCCGCGACGAGTTCGACATCGAGAACATCTACACGCTCAAGCGCGAGATCTTGGAAATGCGGCATGCTATCGACCCACTGATCCCCGCCCTGCGCGCGTTGATTCAAAATCATAAGGATCTCACGTCCAAGCAGATTCGGGCTTTCTTCCGCGATGTGCTGGATCACGCCATGTTGGCAAAGGACAAGATCGATTCCTTCGACGAGCGACTGTCGTCCCTTATTCAGGCGGGTTCGGCGATCATTTCCTTGCGTCAAAACCAAGATATGCGCACGATTTCCGCGGTCGTCGGTATGGCCGCCGCCCCGACAATGATTGCGGGTGTGTACGGCATGAACTTCGAAAACATGCCTGAGCTGCAGTGGCACTACGCGTACTACGTCTGCTTAGCGGCGATGGTTGGCGTAGTCGCGTTGATGTGGTGGTGGTTTAAGCACAACAACTGGCTATAGCCCAGCTCCCGAGCCCCGTCCCCCGGTAATAGATAAAAAAGGGGACCCCGCGCACCCGTCAGAGCTCGTTGACCCTTGCTGCATTCCTGCCCTGGGGGAGTTCACAAGATACACGCCGCGCGGAATCCGTTGCCCATAGTAACGCACGTGCGCTCGTTGTTCCAAAGGCCTACTCTTCTTCCCTATTGACGCCCACTTTCCAGGCGCCAGCACCCGATTTGGAAACCACAGGCCGCGTTGTGTAACCTGTCACGAGTACGTCAGAGCCATTGCTTTTAGCTCTGCCGTTCGGCATGGAGGATTCGACTAGCGGCCTATGTCACACGCCTGGAACGCGTGCGGGAGTCACATCCCTCGTGGGTTCAAATCCCACATCCTCCGCCATTTGAAACCGGCGCCCCCAAAGTTTTAATTTCCGGGGGCGCCGGTTTTCGCATTCTCACTGATTCACCAAACCCGCCCACACTGCCCGGCCCGTGCCTTAGTTTGGAATGCATGAACGCACCGAGCACGCCGACGAGCACTCCCCCCACCACTGCCCCTCTCGTCACCACGGAATACTCCGAGTCCATTCCCGGCCTCGTTCACGTCCGCCTGAACCGCCCCAACAAGCTGAACTCTCTGACGATCGACCTGCTCCAGCAGCTCATCGATACCGCACACACGCTTCGCCGCGACCGCTCCGTCCGCGCCGTCATCCTCTCCGGCACAGACGGCAATTTCTCCTCCGGTCTGGACTTCGCGGATACCCTGAAAAGCCCACCCCGTATGCTTTCGCATTTCATCCCGCGTCCCCTGCGCGGCACCAACACTTTCCAGGAAGCGCCGTGGGCGTGGCGTCGCCTGCCGTTTCCGGTGATTGCCGCGGTAGAGGGCTACTGTTTCGGCGGTGGTGTCCAGATCGCTCTTGGTGCGGACTTTAGGTTTACTAGCAATGACGCCCACTGGTCCGTGTTGGAAGCTAAATGGGGCCTGGTGCCGGACATGTCGGGGATCATGTCCCTCAAGCAATTGCTGCCGGTTGACGTGGTGAAAAAGCTGGCCATGACCGGGGAGACCTTCTCCGGGGAACGCGCCGCGGAGCTAGGTCTGGCCGAGGTGGCCGAGGATCCACTGGCAGCGGCAGAAGAACTAGCGCGAAAGATCATCGAGCGCTCGCCGGATTCGGTGGCCTTGGCGAAGAAGCTGGTCGACGAGACGTGGGAACTTGGGCCGCGGCGTACCTTCGCCAAGGAGCGGTTGCGCCAGGCACGGCTGCTGGTCAGCAAAAATGCGGCTATAGCGCGGAAGGCTGCGCAGAAGAAGGTCCCGCCGAAGTTCCGCCCCCGCGCGGTGCGCTAATCCACAGGTGTCCAGGTGACTGGCTCGCGGGGCAACAGCTCCGGCTCGAAGGTCGCCAGCAGCTCGGCGGGTTGCACCCCTCCGGCCGCGCGGATATCCACCGCCGGCCCCAGCGATTCCGCGATCCACAGCAACATCCCTTCCGCCCCGCCGGGGAAGTCCCGAAGCGTGACGGCCCCGTCCCGCTTCGCCAAACGCTTCCCGTCGGGTCCCCTCACCAGCGGAACGTGTACATACTCCACAGGTGGAAGTCCCAACAGGTGCGCAAGGTACGCCTGCCGAGGGGCGGAGCTCAGCAGGTCATCCCCGCGCACAACCTGCCCCACCCCGGCCAGCGCATCATCGACGACAACTGCCAGGTTGTAGGCGTAATCCCGGTTCACCGCCTCGTGGCCGACAGCGCCGGCATTGCCCGCGCCCTTGGGAGCGTTTCCACCGCGCCGCAGCACCATGTCATCCACCACCCCGCGGTACGCTCCGCCCCCACGCCGGCCTGCAGCAAAGCTTTCGCGGACTTCCCATTCTTCAACGCTCGCGCGCAGTCTCAGTGCCGGTACGCGCCCCCGCTCCGCCAGCTCCGCGCGCTTCGCCGCCCGCGCCGACTCTCCTAAGTCTCGACACGTTCCCGGGTATGCCCCCGGTGCGGCGTGCGGCGCACGAACTGCCTCCGCGATGTCCTTCCGCGAGCAATAGCACTCGTACACGAGCCCTTGTTCGCGCAGATCGTTTAACGCTTTTTCGTACTCCGACCAGGTTTCTTGTTGACGCCGAATTTCCCCATCGTAAGTGATCCCCATAGTGGAAAGGTCCAGTAGTTGCTGATGCGCAGCGGCTTCAGAGGACCTCTGAGCATCAATATCGTCGACGCGCATCCGAAACTCGCGGCCTTCATGCTTCGCGAACATCCACGCCAGCACAGCAGTCCGAAAATTCCCCAGGTGCAGATCCCCGGAGGGGCTGGGCGCGTACCGCCCCGCCCCTCGCTGCATCAGATCCTCCATGCCAACGCCTCCTGTTCCGCTTCCCTGGCAAGGCTACCCGCGGGTCTGCAATACTTTTAAGCCAAAGGGGGATGGTTCAGACCTTTAGGGGGAATGTGGGTTTGGAGACGTGGGGGCGTCACGAAGCAAAAACCACAACGCTGCTTATAGAGGGGAAGAGACTCCCGCCCGGCGCACGGCGTGGACTCGGGCGCGGGCAGCGGTACTACAAGATTGCGCCGGGGATCTACGCCGAGCGCGCGCGATGGGAGGCACTGTCGCGCGACGATAAACTGCGACTACACGGGATTGCACATGTGCTGAGCTGCACGAACGGGATCCTCTGCGGACAGTCCGCAGCGTTGATGTGGGGGCTGCCGATCGCCAGGCGGGCTGACCCCAACGCGGAAATCGGCTTCCATCCGCCGGAAGGGACAACCGCGAAACTGCAGCTCCGAACCCCACGGCCATTGCACGCGACCGCCGCCAAACGTGCTGAAACGCTGCAAATAGAAACCTCGAACGGATTGCGGGAGGTGCGGCTCACCAGCGTTAACGATACGATCATCGATCTCGCTCGGTGGCACAGTGTGGCAGACGCAGTCGTGGCCGCAGAGTTCGCAGCCCGAGCCGCAATGGGCGGACTGGGAACTCCGGAGTTCATAGCGGAATTGCGCGCCGACGCAAACGGACTGCGGAGACTCCGGGGGATTGCGAAGGCGAGGGAAGCGCTTCGGCTGATCAATGGCGCGTCCGAGAGTCCACGGGAATCCGCGCTGAAGGTGAAGCTCTGGGAGGCCGGACTACCTGCGCCTATGCAACAAGTGGAGCTGCACTACGAGGGCTACTTCGCAGGTCGGGTGGACTTTTTCTATCCTTGCGGGCTGGTGATCGAATACGACGGTCAGAGCAAGTACCAACCCGGTCAGGCCGGCGGCCTGTCCGGTGGCCTGTCCGGCAGGATGTCCAGCGGCCTGTCCGGTGGCCTGCCTGGCGGGATGGTCAACGAAGAGGTGTTCGCAGCGCGGCAAATCATCAGCGAGCGGGCACGAGAGCGCAAACTGCAGAACCTCGGTGCGCGGATTTACCGAGTGGACCGAGACAACTTCCGCGATGGCACCGCCGTGGCGGATATTTGCAGGCTCCACAGGCAGATGACGCAGCATGGGCTCGAGTTTCCCGCCGCCAATTACCGGGGAGGCGTGCCAGCGTGGGAAGCCCCGTGACGGCTAAGCGATTCTCAGCCCGTTTAAGCGATTTTTGATGCGCCGGCAGGGGCGGGGGCGCGCCGATCAGCCAGGCGAGCAGGGGAGGTTTTGCACATTTTCCGACACTCACGACGCGGAATGTCCAGAATTCCACGTCTTAAAATATAACTAATCTATTTGCACAGGTCAGAGCGTCGCAATTTTGTGCTGCACACTCGCTACTTTCAATAACTCGTAGATTTTGGACATCCACACTTTAGCCCGAGCCAGCAGCTGCGCGATGTGTGACCGATGGGGTTGATGTGACGGCTTTCGGGGGGTGTCCCTATGTTTTTGTCAAGTGTCAGGCCGATGTTGGCGAGTACAGTCTTGGGAGTAGTTTCTTAGGCGTGCCTAGGAGTCGGCCAGCGTGTGCTGGTCGGCTTCGTCTTTGGGCTTTACGCGGCGACGGGGCGTGGCGGGATTTCGCGGAAGAACTCCTTGTTTTTCAGCATCGCGTAGATGACATTGCATCGGCGTCGTGCCAGGCAGATGACTGCTGCGTTGTGGCGTTTTCCTTCAGCACGTTTGCGTTCGTAATACCGCCGTGACGGTTCGTGGCTGCGGATAACCGCGAATGCGGAGTAGAACAAGGCGTTTTTCAGTCGTTTATTGCCTGACCGTGCTGGGAACTCACCTCTGATCGACGAACCGGATCGTCTAGTCACGGGTGCTATTCCAGCATAGGCAGCTAAGTGGCCAGCACTATCGAAGTCGGAGCCATCACCGATCGCAAGAAGGATCTGCGCTGCGGTCTTGATGCCGACTCCGGGCATACTCATCAAGACCTCACAAAGAGGGAAATCAGCGAGCATCTCTTCAACCTGCTCAGCGATGGTGTTTCGTTGCTCTTTGAGGGCCTTGA